>JAILGO010000159.1 GCA_024696725.1 Eubacterium sp.
CGCCCTTTTCCTGCATAGTAACGCCGTAAAGAACGTCCGCCTCTTCCATAGTACCGCGTCGGTGAGTAATGGAAATAAACTGAGTTTTATCGGTCATCTTTCTCATATACTTAGCGAAGCGCTCTACGTTAACCTCGTCAAGCGCAGCCTCAACCTCGTCGTAAATACAGAAAGGCGAGGGCGTAACCTTAAGCACGCTGAAAAGCAAAGCCATAGCGGCAAGCGATTTTTCGCCGCCTGAGAAGAGGTTAATATTCTGAACGGATTTTCCGGGCGGCTGAATTTTAATCTCGATAGGACATTCAAGACAGTCGTCGGGATTCTCGAGAATAAGCTCTCCCCTTCCGCCGCCGAAGAAATCGGCAAATGAAATTTTAAACTGCTCGTTAATCTTTTTAAACTGAGCGAGGAATTTTTCGCTCATAGAGGCGGTTAAATCGGAGATAATATTCTGAAGCTCGCTCTTTGCGTCCTCAACGTCCGACACCTGCTCTTTAAGGAATTCGTAGCGCTCGGACACCTCGCGGTATTCGTCAATAGCGGCAACGTTAATCGAGCCGAGCTTTTTAATTGCCGCCTTTATTTCGGCAAGGCGGCGCTTAGCCTCGGTCATATCGTCGATAACGATATTAAGCTCCTCAGCCTGCACTTTAGTAAGCTCATACTGCTCAAAGAGAAGGTTGATAAGCTCCTCGTATTCGCGCTTCATACCGTTTCTGCGCTCCTCAAGTCTTACACGCTCCGAGGAAAGCTTTTCACGGTCCGAGGTTTTTTCCTTCTCGGCGGAGTTCATTTCATTAATGCTCTTTTCGAGCTCGTTTCTTATTCCGATAAGAGCGGTAACCCTTTCGCCGGTACGGGCTGATTCGTCTCTGAATTTCCGCGCTTCCTCCTTAACTCTTTCAACAGACGAGGCGAGCTCTTCATTCTGCTTTTCAAGAAGAGCGATTTCCTCATAAATCGAGCGCGCTCTGTCGCTCTGGGTAAGCTGTCTTAAGCGGAGGTCGTCGATAGTACGGCGTGCAGCCTCAATATCCTTAGCAAGCGTTACGATATCGAGGTTAATGCTCTCGCTGTTTTCTCTTATCTGTTCGCGCTTTTCGGTAAGCTCGGCGGCGCCGTCGGTAATCTCATTAAGCTGCGACTCGGCTTTATCAATCTCGCTCTGTATCTCCGCGGCTTCCGAATCGGCTCTTTTCTGCGCCTCGGTGAAGAGCATAATTCTTCCGTCGGCATTCTCCTTTTCGGTAAGCATTGAGGTCTTCTGGCGTTCTATTGAAGCGAGCTTATCCTCTGTGATTTTATAATCGCTTTCAGCACGGATAAGCTCCTCCTGAGCGTTTCTTAAATCGGCGTCTGCGCCCTGAAGCTCGGCTGTGGCTTTATTTACCTCCTCAACGGCGGTCTTATACTCAGCCTCAGCCTTTTCAAGCTCGGCTTCAAGCCCGTCAGCCTGTGCTTTCAGCTCCTCAATAAGATTTGCACGGGAGAGAATGCCGGCGCCCTTTGCTCTTGAACCGCCGGTCATTGAACCGCCCGGGTTCATAACCTGACCGTCAAGAGTTACGATTTTATATTTATTCTTATATCTCTTCGCAATACCTATTGCGCAGTCGATGTCCTCAACAATCATTACTCTTCCGAGTAAATTGAGAATTATATTCCTGTACTGCTCGTCGCACTCGACGAGATTTGCGGCAATATCTATAAAGCCGAAGTTATCGTCAAGGTCCTTTTCCTCCATATAGCGCGGCTTGATTGCGGATATCGGGAGGAAGGTCGCGCGTCCCTGATTATTCTGCTTAAGAAACAGCATAGCGCGCTTTGCGTCGCTTTCGCTCGTCGTAACGATATTCTGCATAGCTGCGCCGAGAGCAAGTTCAACGGCTATCGAATACTCGTTATCAACGCTGATAAGCTGAGACAGCGTACCGTGAATTCCCGGAAGCGCGTTAGCCTGCGACTGCTTCATTACGGCCTTTGTAGCTCCCGAGAAGCCGTCCATATTCTTTTCAAGGTCAGAAAGCATTTTAGCCTTTGAGCGTTTTTCCTCAATCGCTCTTCGGCTTTTTTCAAGCTCGTCGCGAAGCTTTTCAGCACGCTCGGTTTTACTTCTGACTTTAAGGCTATAGCCCTCCATCGAGTTCTCGCTTTCGGCGATACGCTCCTTGATTTCGTCAATACCGTTTTTCTGTTCGGTCTTAACGGCTTCAACGGAAGCAGCCTCGGAATCAAGCTCTGACATAGCTTCGTCGACGGTACCCATTCTCGACTGAATTTCCTCTATCGAGGTAAGCGCCTGAGACGCCCTGACCTTACAGTCGGAAAGCTTAACAGTAAGCTCCGACAGCAGGCGGGAAAGCTCAACGCTTTTTTTAGAGTTACTTTCGTCGCTGAGTCTCAGGGTTTCAAGCTCGGCAAGAACGCCCTGTAATTCTCCGCGCTTTGAAGCGAGAGCCTCTTCGTTTTCTTTAATATAAGCCTCTTTATCGGCTATCTGTTCGTCTATGCCTCTTCCCATACTGTCGCTGTCGGAAATATCGGCTTTAAGTCGGGCAACGGTTTCGTTATTATGGGTTATGCGGGCGTTGATTACGTCAGCTTCGCCGTCCTTATGAAGAGCCTCCTCGTCAAGGCTTACGCCGCTTGCGCGAAGCTCGTCAATTTTAATATTCGTATCGGCAATACTCTGAGTAACTCTTTCGATTTCCGCTTCGAGCTTTTCTATTTCGCCGTTACAGATTTCGTAAGAAGCCTCCGCCGCTTCGATTTTATGCTCCTGTTCGCGAAGGTCGTTGGTAAAGCGGTTGATTTTATTTAACCACACGCCGATTTCAAGATTCTTCTTTTCGTCGGCAAGCTCTAAATACTTCTTTGCCTTTTCGCTCTGAGTTTTAAGCGGTCCGACGCGTCCTTCAAGCTCGCCTAAAATATCAAGAAGTCTCACAAGGTTTTCCTGTGCCTGCTCGAGTCTTCTTTCCGCGTCGCGTCTTTTATGACGGAAGCGAGAGATACCCGCAGCCTCCTCAAAAAGCTCGCGCCTGTCTTCGTTCTTCGCGGAAATAATTGAGTCTATTTTGCCCTGACCGACCATTGAATAGCCGTCGGCGCCGAGTCCGGTATCCATAAAGAGCTCGTGGACGTCGCGGCGGCGTACCTGCTCGCCGTCGATTTTATATTCGCTTTCGCCCGAACGGTAGTAGCGGCGCGAAACGGTAACGACGTCGCCCTTATCCTTAAGCGAACCGTCGGAATTATCGAGAGTAAGCACGACCTGAGCGAAGCCGAGAGGCTTACGTTTAGACGTACCGCCGAATATTACGTCCTCCATCTTAGAGCCGCGAAGCGATTTCGTACTCGTTTCGCCGAGAACCCAGCGTACGGCGTCGGAAATATTACTCTTTCCCGAGCCGTTAGGTCCTACTACCGCGGTAATGCCCTTACCGAAGGTGAGCTCTGTTTTATCGGGGAAGGACTTAAAGCCCTGCATTTCAAGTGTTCTTAACAGCATAATTATCTTCTCACTACTTTTATTTCATCAACCGGAACCTTGTCGGTTACCGTGTATTTTATCTGATATCCCTCTTCCATAAGGAAGTAGACGTTTCTTTTCTGATTTCCCTTAAGCTTCGATACGCTTTTCGGGTTTACGAATATTTCGTAGCTTGCGGGCGGATATTCAAGCACCTTATTTAGCATAAAGCGCGACTGAACTATCTCGCCGAAGGCGGGATGAAAGGCTCCCGCGACCATATTTTTTTTAATATCCTCGGAGGAATGAAGTCCGAGACGAATTACCTTTATTCCTGCGTTTTCAAAGAGCGGAATAAGCCTCGTGCAAAGCGCGGCGGCATCGTCTGCTCCGGGCGGTAAATATACCTTTTCGTCGTAAAGCTCAGCCAGAAGCGTGCCTTTTAAAACTACGGTGGGATATATCCGCACGGTATCGGGTTTCAGCTCAATCAGCTTTTTCGCGGTTTCAACCGATTTTTCGTCCGTATCAAGATACAGTCCCGTCATCATTTGAAGCCCGAGCTCGAAGCCGTATTCTTTAATCAGCCGCGAAGCATTTTCTACGTCTTTTGCCGTATGTCCCCTTCGGTTTGCCTCAAGCACGGAGTCGTCCATACTCTGAGCGCCGAGCTCGATTGCGGTAACTCCGTATTTTTTAAGAAGCTCAAGCACTTCGCCGTCAATAAAGTCGGGACGGGTTGAAATACGGATACCCTTAACTGCTCCGCTTTTTATATACGGCTGAGCCGCCTCAAGCAGAGAGAGCATATACTCTCTGTCAACAGCGGTGAAGGTTCCGCCGAAAAAGGCTATCTCATATTCATAGTCCTTACGCTTAAGCGCGGTTTCTACGGCAGAGCGTACCTCGTCGGGCGTCGGCTGATGAGCCTTACCCGTGATTGTTTTCTGATTACAGAACGAGCATTGCTGAGGGCAGCCGTTAAACGGAACGAAAATGCTTATATTTCCCTTCTTCATATTTCGACTCCCATAAGCTCAAGCGCCTCGCGCGCTGCCTCCTGCTCGGCTCCCTTTTTGCTTGACGCCTCGCCCTTTCCGACAAGATTCGAATTAACGTAAAGCTCTACGACATAGCGCTTATCGTGGTCGGGACCGAATTCGTCGACGAGCTTATACTGAAAGCGCTCGTCGGGATTCTGCTGAATAATAATCTGAAACAGCGATTTATAATCGCGGAAGGACGACCTGTGGACCCTGACCTCCGATTTCAAAAACGGGAGGACGAAGTTCTTCGCCTTACTCATACCGCCGTCGAGGTATATAGCGGCAATCAGAGCTTCAAACGCATTTTCAAGTACCGTCGGTTTATCCTCGTCGTGCCTCTGAGAAGCGCCCTTTCCCATAATCAGATAGCGGTTTAAATCAACCGACTTCGCGTACTCGTAAAGCGCGTCGGTATTTACAAGCGAGGAACGGACTTTAGTTAAGTCGCCCTCGGCGGCATCGGGATACTTCTTATAAAGATACTCCGCCGTTATAATCGAAAGCACGGCGTCGCCGAGAAATTCCATACGCTCGTTAAACTTACAGTTATGCTTTACCTCGTGGGCATAGCTTGAGTGGGTAAGCGCTTCGGTAAGCAGCGATTTATCCTTAAAGGTATATTTAATTTTCGATTCTAATGAGGTTAAATCAGCCATTACTTTCAACAGCAGCCTTAAGCTGCGTTACCGCCCTTTCTGCAAGTGCTTTATATCGTTCTTTTTTATCGCGTATTTTAGGCTCAATCGGCGGAAGAATACCGAAGTTGGCTCCCATCGGCTGAAAGTCCTTTACGCTTTCGTCGCTTATATAAGCAGTCAGCGCGCCGAGCATCGTTTCTCTCGGGAGAACGAGAGGCTCCCGATTCTCCGCCCTTCGGAGCGCGTTTATTCCCGCAAGTATTCCCGAGCCTGCGCTTTCCATATATCCCTCGACGCCGGTTATCTGTCCCGCAAAGAAAACGCGCGGGTCGCTTTTAAGGCTGTAATCGGGGTTAAGCACCTCGGGTGAATTTATAAAAGAATTTCTGTGCATTACGCCGTAGCGTACGAATTCCGCATTTTCAAGTCCGGGTATCATAGAGAACACTCTCTTCTGCTCGCCGAACTTAAGGTTTGTCTGAAAGCCGACGAGGTTAAACATCGTACCCTCGCTGTTCTCGCGTCTTAGCTGAACGCACGCCCAGGGTCTGTGACCCGTTCTCGGGTCGGTAAGTCCCACGGGCTTCATCGGACCGAAGCGTGGCGCGTCAGCTCCTCTTTTTGCGAGCTTTTCAATGGGCATACAGCCCTCATACACGTCAAAATCGTGTACTATCGCGCCTTCGGCGTTTACAAGCTCGTTTATGAAGCTCTCGTACTCCGCTTTATTAAACGGACAGTTAAGATAATCAGCCTCGCCGCCGCGGTCGTATCTTGACGCTCCGAATACGACGCTTTTATCTATACTGTCGGCAGTCACGATAGGCGCCGCCGCGTCGTAGAACGAAAGACTGCTTCCGCAAAGACGGGAGATTTCGCCGCTTAGCGCACCGTCGGTAAGCGGACCCGTAGCGATTATTATAATCTCATCCTCTTCAGGCTCGATTTTTTCGTATACCCTGTTTTCAATTTTTATATCAGGATGATTTTTAATTTTTTCGGTCACGCCCCGGCTGAACAGCTCTCTGTCAACGGCGAGCGCTCCGCCCGCCGGTACCGCGCACTGTCTTGCAGTCGGTACCGTCAGAGAGCCTAAAAGCTCCATTTCTGCCTTCAGAAGTCCCGCGGCGCTTTCAAGCCGTTCGGCTTTCAGCGAGTTAGAGCACACGAGCTCGGCGAAATTCTCGCTTTTATGCGCAGGGCTGAAGCGAAGCGGCTTCATTTCAACAAGGGTTACCTGCTGTCCCGCCTGCGCAAGCTGCCACGCAGCTTCAACGCCCGCAAGACCTGCGCCTATTACGGTAAATCTTTTCATCTTACTTTTTGCGTGAAGCGGGCTTTGTAAAGCCGCAGCCCTCTTTATCGGGACAATAAAGTACGTTGCCCTTTCTTCTGAAAAGAGACTTACCGCACTTCGGACAGACGTCGTCGCTCGGGAAATCCCAGGTCATAAAGTTACAGTTCGGATAATTTGAGCAGCCGAAGAAGGAGGTACCCTTTTTCGTTTTCTTCTCAACTATATCGCCGCCGCACTCGGGACACTTAGCCTCGGTTTTATGGACGAGCGGCTTTGTATTCTTACATTCGGGGTAACCGGGACAGGCAAGGAATTTTCCGAAGCGTCCGGTTTTAATAACCATATTCCGTCCGCACTTATCGCAGACGACGTCGGTTTCCTCTTCCTTAAGCTTTATCTTAACGCCCTGCATTTCCGTCTTAGCCTTTTCAAGCGGAGCTTCAAAGTCGTTATAATAAAGTCTTATCATTTCGATATAATCGGTATCGCCCGAGTCAATCTTATCGAGGTCGTCCTCCATTTTTGACGTGTATTTAACGTTAACGATATTAGGAAGCTTTTCCTTAAGAAGCTTCGTTACAGCCTCGCCGAGCTCGGTGGGAACGAACTGCTTACCCTCGCGTACGACGTATTCCTTAGAGAGAATCGTTGAAGTAATTGTAACGTAGGTCGACGGTCTGCCGACGCCGTTTTCCTCAAGCGCCTTGATAAGCGACGCTTCGGTATAGCGTGCAGGCGGCTGAGTAAAATGCTGATTACCGAGGATTGACCTTAAGCGAAGCACGTCGCCCTCCCTGACGGGTGGAAGCGGAGCCTCGGCGGCTGTTTTTTCGTTATCGTCGGTCTTTTCCTCATAGAGAGCGGTAAAGCCGTCGAATTTTACCGTATAGCCCGTCGCCGTAAAGATATAGCCGTTAGCTTCAATTTCTATTTTCATCGTTTCCTGGTGACAGCTTTCCATAAGCGAAGCTATAAAGCGCTCCCATACAAGCTTATAGATTTTATACTGGTCGGAGGACAGCGAGTCCTTAACGCTGTCGGGAGTGAGAGACGGCATTGACGGTCTGATTGCCTCGTGACCGTCCTGAGCGTTACCCTTCGTTTTAAAATATCTCGGCTTTGACGGGAGATACTTTTCTCCGTAAGCGCTGCGGATATACTCATTACCTGCCGCACGGGCTTCCTCGGATATACGAAGCG
>JAILGO010000162.1 GCA_024696725.1 Eubacterium sp.
TTCCGTAAGGGCTTTTTCCGATTGTATTAAGGTCGGATACGGTTTCCTCTCTTGTGAACTCCTTAGTGTCCGTCCAGGACTGAAAGCCGTTTGCGAAGAACCGGGAGGTCGGGTAAAACTTATAGTCAAGCTGAACGTAAAACTCAAGAATTCTTACGGGCTTATTCGGCGTTAAAATCACCTTAAGGGTATTAATCTGTTCGGTCATCTCGAAGGTGAAATCGTCGTTAGGCTTATTGGCAAGCTTGGTTTTTCCGTCAGCGATGTACTTGAAATAATACTTGTAATGCATAGAATTTCTCCAAAAAAAACAGGGTTGCGTTTTGCAACCCTATTATATACATATAATTTAAAACTTTTCAAGAGAATTTGCTAAAAAAGATTTTGTTTTTTCGCTCTTCGGATTTTCAAATACCTCCTGAGGCGTTCCCGCCTCAACTACAGCGCCGTCAGCCATAAAAATCACCTTATCGGATACGTTTTTAGCGAACTCCATTTCGTGAGTTACGACAATCATCGTGCTTCCCGAATCCTTAAGGCTTTTAATTACCTTAAGCACCTCGCCCGTAAGCTCCGGGTCAAGCGCCGAGGTAGGCTCGTCAAAGCAGAGAATATCGGGTTCCATCATTAAGGCTCTTGCGATAGCTACACGCTGCTGCTGTCCGCCCGAGAGCATACAGGGATAGTAATCCGCCTTGTCGCTCAGGTTGATTCTTTCAAGCAGCTCTCTCGCCCTGGCGTCAAGTTCCTCCTTCGTTCCCGTCTTCGCGAGCGACGGAGCGAGCGTTAAATTCTGCATAACCGAATACTGCGGAAAAAGGTTGAACTGCTGAAAAACGAGTCCGAAATGCAGGCGCTTGCTTCTCAGCTCGTTTTCTCTGAGTTTCTTATCGGTTTCACCGTTATAGATAACCTCGCCGTTTACGGTTATTGTTCCCGTTTCGGCGAATTCAAGAAAGTTTATACAGCGTAGAAGGGTCGTTTTACCCGAACCCGAGGAGCCGATAATCGAAAGCACCTCTCCCTTTTCAAGTTCAAAGTCGATACCCTTTAAAACCACCGCTTCGCCGAAGCTTTTATGTATATTTTTAACTTCAAGTACAGCCATAGCTTAACTCCTGTAATAATCAAGTCTCTTTTCGATTTTTCCGAAAAGGACGGTAAGTATTCCGTTAAACAGAAGGAAAAATACTCCCGTATAGAACAGAGGCCATATAAGTCCTCTTGCGGTAAAGCGGTCCGCCATCATAATTATTTCGGATACCGCGATTACTCTCGCGAGAGAGGTATCCTTTACGAGCGTGATAATCTCGTTACTCATAGGCGGTACGATTTTCTTAATAACCTGCATAAGCGTTATCTTAAAGAAAATCTGGCTTTTAGTCATACCGAGGACCATACCCGCCTCGTGCTGACCGACGGGAATACTTTCTATTCCGCCCCTGTATATCTCGGAAAAATACGCAGCGTAGTTTATTACAAACGCAACGAGAGCCGCCGTAAACCTCGTTTTCATCGGCGCGTTAAACACGATACCGGGAATATAGAAAACGATAAAAAGCTGAAGCATAAGAGGCGTTCCTCTTATAATCCACACAAACGTTTTCGACAGCCATTTCAGCGGAAGAAATTTAGACATTGAACAGAAGCTGACTATAAGACCGAGCGGTAAAGCAAAAACAAGCGTCAGCCCGAAGAGTCTGACGTTTTCCCAGAAGCCTTTCAGCAATTCAACGGTTATTGAGGTAAAATCCATAGCTTTCTCCTGTAAAATATAGCAGGCAGAATTTCTCCTGCCTGCATATATTACATTTTAATCCTGATTAAGCGAGCTGCTCTGAAAGATTGTATTTCTCGGCGATTGCCTTGAGCGTTCCGTCAGCCTTGAGCTCTTCGATAATTGCGTTAACCTTCTCGGTTACGTCGCTGCCCTTACGGAAAGCGATACCGTACTGCTCGTCCGCGAAGGACTTGTCAACGATAGCAAGCTCCTCATAGCTTGAGCCCTCTCCGAGTGAACCGATACCCGTTACATAGTCGATAACGGCAGCGTCGGCTGTACCCGACTTAACCTCCATAAGAGCGGTCTTCATATCCTGAACCGCTACGTAATTAGCCTTTCCGAAGAAGTCAGCATAGTCCTCGGTCTGAACGATTTCCTCACCGTAGGACTCCTTCTCGGCAACAACGGTTTTACCGTCGAGAGCGCCTGCTTCCCCGAAAGCCTCAGCGTTTTCCTTCTTACAGATAATAACCTGCTTATTGTTCATATACGGAGCGGAAATTGACATAGCTTCCTGTCGTTCCTCAGTGATTGTAAGACCGTTCCAGATACAGTCAATGTTCTTCGCCGCAAGCTCGGTTTCCTTAGCATCCCAGGAGATTTCCTGGAATTTCGGAGTTACGCCGAGCTTTTCGCAGACAGCCTTACCGAATTCAACCTCAAAGCCCGTAAGCTCGCCGTTTTCATAATAATCCATAGGCTCGAAAATGGTAATACCGATAACGAGCTCGCCCTTACCCTGAATATAAGCAAGGTCGGAATCTGCGGCTACGGAAGCGGTTTCTGTAGAATCGGATTCCGTATTATCCGCGCTCTTTGTGCAGGCAGCAAATATTGCGCCGAGCATAAGTACCGCGAGAAGCACTGCTAAAATCTTTTTAATGTTTTTCATAATAAAACCCTTTCTTTAATAAATTTTATTAGTACGATTCGATTATACTTTATTTGTTTAACAAAGTAAAGCGCTAATTTGCTAAATCGGTAAATTGCACAAAAACCGTCAATTAGCTAATGTATAATTATGAAACTTGTGAAAATTATAAAT
>JAILGO010000016.1 GCA_024696725.1 Eubacterium sp.
GAAGAGCTCGTTCGTGTCGTGTTCCAAGTTATCCCCTCCATATCCTCTCTAATATTAGTACACTATCTGCTAAAAATGCAACAAAAATAAAAAAACTCCCGAAAATTTCTCTTCGGGAGTTATAGTTATTAGTACATTGGACTAACCTCTTTATTTAATTTGTTAAGGTTCAATTTATCAGCCCATTGGTCTATACCTCTCTGTTTTGAGTTTATAGCCTTAAACTGCATTGTACATTGGTCTGTACCTCATTTTAATAAAAACTGTATTCTAACAATTTTTATAGAGCTTTTATGCTCTGACTATCGGCAGGAATATAGTCTCTATACCTTTATTATTAAGTTGTTACTCACACCTGCTTGGAATGTCCGACCCTGCCGATAACTTTTTACGTTGCTTACTCAAGCTTTAATCCGTAAGTAATTCCGTTTACTTCAGTCGATTAATAATTCCGTTATCCTATCGGATTACCTCACAGGCGGTTATGGTTCTTGGTTTACTGTCCATTGGTTAGTTAACCTCCTGTTCTGTTTATTTGAACCCAGCTCTAACAAATTATTTTCTCTAATTCTGAGCTCTTTCTTAAGTTCAACTACAATATAGCATATATTTTGTAAATTGTCAATAGGTTTTTTCCACATTTTTTAATTATTTTGTACATATTATACAATGGTCTAATAACTAATTACATCTATTGACTAATCATTGGATTTTATATATAATTAGTATGTTGAGCAAACGAAAAGGAGTAAACTATATGAATAATGATGAATTCTATAACCCCGATATTATCGGAGTTACCGACGAGGACGGAAACGAGCTTGAATTCGAGCTTCTTGAAAGGTATGACACCGAGGACGCGTCCTACGTTGCAATTACGGAATACAGAGACGACGATGAGGAAATAGTTGACGCGGCTTACGAGGTAATCGTTCTTAAGGTAGTCGAAGGCGACGACGGTAACGAATATCTTGAGGAAATACAGGACGAAATCGAATACGAACAGGTATCGGATATTCTTCTTAAAATGGTCGAAGAAAAATTTGACGTTGAATATTTCGACGCCGGTGAAGAACAATAATTATATATTTTACAGTCTGCGCATCGCGACAACCGCTGCGTCAATAACCCGAACAAGATAATTTTAGGGATTTATTCTCCGTATATGGGAATGCAGACCTCCCTTTCAGGACGCTGGGAGCACAAAGTATACGGGATAAAACCCACCTGCGTGGAATGCAGGTTATATACTGCAGCGGCGGATGTGCGGATATTAAAAAGAGCAACCTTTCGGTTGCTCTTTTAATTATGTAATTATTCGCCCTTCATATCGAGAAGCTGCTGTTTACCTTCAAACGCCGCCTTAGAAAGAGCGATTGAATCGAAGATTGCCGCCTCGATATCGTCGGGAGTACAGCCGAGCTCTTTGGTATCATCGGTAGGAATAAAGAGATTCATACCCATAATGTCCGCAAGTCCAACGGGGTCGATACCGCTTTCGATACCTCTTTTAGCGTAGTCCTTACGCATAATAAGACCGAAGGACTGGAACATAAACTTAGGAACGTCGATAATCTTTCTGTCCTCGATACCGTCCATAGCTCTGTATACTATCTTAAGGAACTGACGCCAGGTAAGATTATAACATGAAATACCGTATGCTCTTGCGCCCTTAACCTGCTCAGCGGCGCCTACGATAGCCTCACCGACCTGACGAACCGTAAGCATAGCCGTTCCGCCGGCGGGATAGAAGGTAGCGGGCATTTTTTCAAAGCGCTGAAGCTGTTCAATAAGAATTACCCATACAGGCTTTCTTCCGGGCTGAGTACCGAAAATATAAGGAAGCTCAAGAACTGCTACACCCATCTCATCGTCAGCGTATTTAAACGCAGTCTCCTCCTGGTCGATTCTTGAACGGATGTACGGGTGCTTTTCGGTAAGTCTCATATCGGGACGCTCTTTAGCAAGCCAGGCGAAATAAGAGCCGAGAATTACGCACTTCTTAACGCCGCATTTCTTAGCAATCTTAAGACAGCGGTCAACAGGGTCGATATTAAACTTCTTATATGCTTCATAAACCGGCGGTGGACATTCAACACGCTCGTCGATACCTGCAGCATATACAAATGCGTCAACGCCGGTCATAGCTGCCTCAAGCTCCTCGTCGGAGAGTTCAAGGAAGTTGCCGAACGATATTTCCATCTCCTCAGGAAGCGGAGCGCCTTCAGGTAAAGGAGGAAGAGCGATTGTTTTAACGCTGTGTCCTCTGTCGATGAAAATCTGAGCGGCTGCGGAGCCGAGCAGACCTGTACCGCCGAAAATCAAAACTTTCATAAATATACCTCCATACACGGCTAAGCCGTAAAATATTACTAATTAATTATATCACTATAATTCAGTACCGTCAACTGTTAGTTAAAAGCCGATTTATACGGGATGAGTCGCGTTTTTAAAGTCGCTGTGAGGGTCGATGCCGTATTTTTCGTTACGGCGGTTTTCAAAGAATTTTACCGCAACCCTGTCGAACTGAGCGTAGGAAAGAACGTCCTCGTCGCTCGGCTCAAATTCAAGTATATCCTTTCGGAAATCCTCAAGCTTATCGTTAAGTAAATCGGCGGGACGGCAGGTTATCACTTCCCCGTCTCCAACGATTTTTTTCTGAAACTCCCTCGATATTTCGCACGGCGTTTTTCCGTATTTTCCGGCTATTAAATCCTTGAACTCCTTAGTGACCATTTTATATCTTTCGCCCGAAATGATATTAAATACTGCCTGAGTGCCGACAATCTGAGAGGTCGGTGTAACAAGAGGCGGAAAACCTGCGTCCTCACGGACCCGCGGTACCTCAGCCAGAACCTCCTCGAGCTTATCCTCTTTACCCGCCTGTTTAAGCTGATTATTAAGATTAGATAACATACCGCCGGGTACCTGATATAAAAGAGTGTTCGCGTCGACGCCGAGCATTTTAGTGTCAAGAAGTCCGTTCTTTAAATACTTCTCTCTTATCGGAACGAAGAAATCTCTTATTTCCGAAAGTGCTTTAAGGTCGAGCTCCGTATCGTATTCAGTACCCTTTAAAGCCGCTACCATCGTTTCGGTAGCCGGGTGCGAGGTACCGAGCGCAAGCGGAGATATAGCGGTGTCAATAATGTCAACGCCCGCCTCTATTCCCTTAAGTTCAACCATCGAAGCAAGTCCCGAGGTGTAATGAGAATGGAGCTGTATAGGAATATTCACAGCTTCTTTCAGCTTTTTAACGAGGCTATAGGTTCCGTAAGGAGTAAGAAGTCCCGCCATATCCTTAATACATATTGATGAGGCGCCCGCCTCCTCAAGCTGTTTAGCGTAGTTACAGTAATACTCGTCCGTAAAAACCTTACCCGTAGTGTAAGAAATTGCCGCCTGAACGTGACCGCCGTACTTATTGGCGGAATTAATAGCTGTCTGAAGATTTCTTACGTCATTAAGCGCGTCGAATATTCTCAGAATATCAATACCGTTATCAATACTCTTCTTAACGAAATAATCGACAATCTCGTCGCTGTAATGACGGTATCCGAGCATATTCTGACCGCGGAAAAGCATCTGAAGCTTTGTATTGGGACAGCCCTTTCTTATAGTTCTAAGACGCTCCCACGGGTCCTCGTTAAGAAATCTTAAACACGAATCAAAGGTAGCGCCTCCCCAGCACTCGAGCGACCAGAAGCCGATTTTATCAAGCGCGGGAAGAA
>JAILGO010000034.1 GCA_024696725.1 Eubacterium sp.
CTTCTTACCTCGCCCGTTGCTTTTATGAAGGACGGCGGCTCGTTCAGCGTTTACACAAGCGTTATGTGGGGCGACAGCCGTAAGGACGAGACGCTCGGCAAGCTTATGGATTTAGATAAAGTCCTCGAGAAATCAACTCTTCCCCCGACGTATCTTATAACAAGCGAGGGAGATTCGCTCGCGAGAGAGCAGACTCACAGGGCTTATGATTTATTACAGGAAAAGAGTATTGAAAGCGAAATAAAGGACTTCGGCGACGACGAAAACGGAAAGCCGCTTCCCCACGTTTTCAGCGTGCTCTTCCCCTTCGACAAGGCAGGTCAGGAGGCTATCGACGGAGGACTTGAATTCTGTCAGAAGCATTTAAAGTAAAATAAATAAAAGCGTTACGACATTTCGTAACGCTTTTTATTTTTTATTCCTCTTCGGATTTCGGGTAGGCGAGGTCCTCTTTTGTCCAGTCCCTGATTATCTCGAGGTACTTCTTCGCTTCCTCCTTCGCGGTCGGGAGATTATGCTCTATACTGTTTCCGCATTCCTTACGCGACGCGCCGGGAATTCTTCCCCAGAAATCGGCTACGTACTGAAAGCCGTCCTTAATAAGCTGAATTGAATAGTTATCGGTCAGCCTTCTTGTAAGCAGGTTAAAGCCCGTTCGGCTTCCCGAAGGACCGAAATAGATAATATTATCGCCGAATTCGGTATTTCTTACGTAGGTCGCGAAGATATGCTCTATAGTATGGATAGCGGAATTAGTTAAATAATCGCCCATATTAGGCACCTTCATTCTGATATCATAGGTAGTAATATCGCCGTCGATTCGCGCGATATAAATACCCGGCTTAAGTATTTCGTGGTCGACCTCAAAGCCCGGAATAAGCTTCATTTCTTTCATATTTTTCACCTCAATAATATAATACTATATTTTGTGGAAATTTCAAGAGTTAAATAAGATTTTTCATATCCGTTGGGTAATCGCAGGTAAGATGTATTTCCTTTTCCGTTACGGGATGGGTAAAATAAATATCCTTACAGTGAAGCGCCTGACGGGATATCAGCACGCTTTCTTCGCCGTAAAGCGTATCGCCGATAAGCGGATAGCCGAGGTAGCTCATGTGAACGCGAATCTGGTGAGTACGTCCCGTTTCAAGTCTTAAGCGCACGAGAGTATTACCGTCCTTAACTTTTACGGGATAATAATACGTCACGGCGTTCTCTCCGTTTTCGTCTACCTGACGTTTAATAATGCTGTCGCAGCAGCGCGCTATGGGCTTGTCGATTTTTCCCTCTTTTTCAATTATGCCCTTAACCACCGCGTAATAATCCTTTTTAATATCGCCCGCAAGCTTTCCCGCAACGAACTTGTTTTTAGCGACGAGAACGAGTCCGCTCGTACCGTTGTCAAGTCTGTATACCGCGCGGAATGCTCCGCTTTCGCCGAGGTGATAGGCGGCAAAATTAGAAAGCGTATCGCCGATATGGTGGCGGCTTTCGTGAACGGGAATATGAGGCGGTTTATTAAAAACGACCAAATCCTCGTCCTCATAAACGATTTCAACGTCCATTTTTACGGCGGCAGGCATTTTCCCGCTGTTTTCAATATTGATTTTTAAAACGTCGCCTGTATGAAGCAGGTCGATAGTTCTTGCAAACTCTCCGTTTACGGTAATTCCGTTTTCGGAGTTTTTCAGTTTAGTCAGCATAGCCGACGAAACGCCGAAGGAGCGAAGAAAGCTTCGTATTCTCATACCGTCGTTTTCGGCTGTTACAGTAAATTCAATAGTTCTCATAGGGTGATTTTAACATAAAAAAAGAAGAATAGCAAACGCTATTCTCCGTTTATTTTCTGTTTTGCGAGCGCAATCTGTTTTTCAACGCTTCCGGGAGCGGGTCCGCCCTGTGAAAGCCGCTTCAGAACGCAGTTTTCAAGGTTTATCGCCTCATAAACGCCTTCGTCGAACAAACCGCAGATTTTCTTATATTCCTCAAGCGAAAGGGTTTCAAGCGTTACGCCCTTATCAATACAGAGCGCAACGAGCTCGCCCGTAGCCTTATACGCATCACGGAACGGAAGTCCCTTTCCGACGAGATAGTCCGCGCAGTCGGTCGCGTTGATAAAGCCCTTAGCGGCTGCGGCGCGCATATTATCCTTAAGCACGGTCATGGTTTCTATCATCGGCGTAAAGGCTTTAAGGCACATTTTAACCGTATCTACTGCGTCGAAAATTGCTTCCTTATCCTCCTGCATATCCTTATTATACGCAAGCGGAATTCCTTTCATAACAGTTAGAAGCGCGGTAAGGTCGCCGAAAACGCGTCCGCTCTTTCCCCTTACAAGCTCCGCGATATCGGGGTTTTTCTTTTGCGGCATAATAGACGAGCCAGTAGAAAAGGCGTCGTCAAGCTCGACGAATTTGAACTCCCACGAGCACCACATAATTATTTCCTCGCTGAAGCGCGAAAGGTGTACCATTACTATCGAGAGCGCCGAGGCAAGCTCAAGACAGAAATCCCTGTCGGACACGCCGTCGAGAGAATTCTGAGAAACGCTGTCAAAGCCGAGCTTCTCCGCTACCATATTCCTGTCAATCGGATAGGTTGTACCCGCGAGAGCGCCCGAGCCGAGAGGCAGAACGTTCATTCGCTTAAACGTGCTTTCAAGGCGGTCGATATCGCGAAGAAGCATAGCGGTATAAGCCATAAGATGATGGCCGAAGGTTATGGGCTGAGCGCGCTGAAAGTGGGTATATCCGGGCATAATAGCGCTTTTATTTTCCTCAGCCTTATCGCAGAGAACGAGCACGAGGCTTTTAAGCATAGCTATTATTTCCGTCGTTTCCTTCTTAAGAAGCATACGGATATCGAGCGCTACCTGGTCGTTACGGGAGCGCGCGGTATGAAGGCGTTTTCCCGTATCGCCGAGACGTGCGGTAAGCTCGCCCTCGACGAAGGTATGAATATCCTCCGCGTCCATATCAATTTTCAGCTTTCCCGATTTTATATCGTCAAGAATTTCGGAAAGCCCGCCGATAATCTTATCGCTTTCGCTTTTTTCTATAATGCCCGAAGCGCCGAGCATCATAGCGTGAGCTATCGAGCCCGTTATATCCTCTTCAAACATTCGGGAGTCGAATTTTATCGACGAATTAAAATCGTTCGTTTCCTTAGCGAGCTCTTTTTTAAAGCGCCCCTTCCATAACTGTGCCATAGTATATCCTTAGTTTAAATTATTTTCCTTCCCTTTCGGCGTCGAGCAGAGCCTTAACCTTAATCGAAAGACCAAAGAGATTTATAAAGCCTGCGGAGTCAGCCTGATTGTAAGCGCCGCCGTCCTCGCCGAACGAGGCGATATTTTCGTCGTAAAGGCTGTAAGGCGAGGTAATTCCCGCATTCATAATATTACCCTTATAGAGCTTAAGCTTAACGTCGCCCGTTACCGTCTCCTGAGTAGAGTCAACGAACGCCGAAAGCGCCTCGCGAAGCGGCGTAAACCAGAGTCCGTTATAAACGAGCTCGCCGAACTTCTGAGCCACGAGAGCCTTATAATGCGCGGTTTCCTTATCAAGAGTAATCATTTCAAGCAGCGAGTGAGCCTTATAGAGAATTGAACCGCCCGGAGTTTCGTAAAGTCCGCGGCTCTTCATTCCCACGAGTCGGTTTTCAACGATATCGAGGAGCCCGATTCCGTTCTTTCCGCCGAGCTCGTTGAGCTTCTCGACGATTGCAAGCGGCTTCATCTCAACGCCGTCGATTGCAGTCGGAACGCCCTTTTCAAAATGAATAGAAATATAGGTAGGAACGTCGGGAGCCTGCTCGGGAGCAACGCCCATTTCAAGAAAGCCCTCTTTTAAATAGGTCGGCTCGTTAGCCGGGTCCTCAAGGTCAAGTCCCTCGTGAGAGAGGTGCCATACGTTCTTATCCTTCGAGTAGTTCGTTTCACGGTTGATTTTAAGCGGGATATTATGAGCTTCCGCATATTCGATTTCTTCCTCACGTGATTTAATATCCCACTCACGCCACGGAGCGATAATCTCCATCTCGGGAGCAAATGCCTTTAAGGTAAGCTCAAAACGTACCTGGTCGTTACCCTTACCCGTGCAACCGTGACAGATAGCGTCGGCGCCTTCCTTCTTAGCTATCTCGGCGAGTCCCTTAGCGATACACGGACGGGCGTGCGACGTGCCGAGTAAGTATTCTTCGTAATCAGCGCCTGCCTTAAGGCACGGGAAAATATAGTTTTCTACATAATCGTCCTTAAGGTCGAGGACGTAGAGCTTTGACGCTCCCGTTTTAATTGCCTTTTCCTCGAGTCCGTCGAGCTCAGTTCCCTGTCCGACGTCGCCGCTTACCGCAATAACCTCGCAGTTGTTATAGTTTTCCTTAAGCCACGGGATAATTATCGACGTGTCGAGACCTCCCGAATACGCAAGCACTACCTTTTTTATATCCTTTTTATTCATAGCAGTTCTCCTTTTCGTTTTTGTAACTGTACCCATTATATCATTAATGAATAAAAATGCAATAGTATTCATAAATTTTTGTATCAATATGCAAAAAATAATGCTTTTTATCGGTTTTTAATGTATATTTTTACGAAAATATATACAGTTTTACGAATATTTATACATAAATTTTCACCTTGATTTATATGCGGAATAATAGTATAATGTATAAAAAATATAAATACGGAGTATTTTATTGCTATGAAAATTTCACCGTCAATACTTGCAAGCGATTACGCTAATCTTGAAAGCGAGCTTAAGAAAATCGAGAGCTCGGACTATATTCACGTCGACGTTATGGACGGTCATTTCGTACCGAATATTTCTATCGGAGCGCCCGTCGTTTCGGCTATTAAAAAGGTGTGCAGCGTTCCGTTTGACGTACATCTTATGATAAGCGACCCGCTTAAATACGCAGAGGATTTCGCCAACGCCGGCGCGGATATTATCTGTTTCCACGTTGAAAGCGACAGCGATACCTCCGAGACTATAGATAAAATTCTTTCGCTCGGAAAAAAGGCGGCGCTTGCGGTAAAGCCCGGTACGCCCGTCGAGGAGGTTATTCCCTATCTTGACAGGCTCTCGATGGTGCTCGTTATGACGGTTGAGCCGGGATTCGGCGGTCAGAGCTTTATGGAGGGCGTAATGCCTAAAATCGAAAAGCTTCGCGAGCTCGGCTACAAGGGTGAAATAGAGGTCGACGGCGGAGTCAACGCCGAAACAATAAGAATTGCCGCTAAAGCAGGCGCCGACGTATTTGTTGCGGGCAGCGCGGTATTCAGGAGCGAGTCGCCGAAGGACACTATCCGTCTCTTAAGAGATAACGCGGCTAATGCAGTAATATGAAAAAAAGAAGAAGATTTTATAACAATAAAGACCGCAACCGAAAATGGACCGAGACCGAAACGGGAAGGCCCATAGACTTTGCGGAAAAATACGAGAACGGCGACGCGGGCGAAAACAAGTTCGTTGAGGCGAGCTACGTACGAAGCTCCGCGGGCGCGAAAAGCCTTCAGCGTAACAGGCGCAGGCTCAAAGCGATTATTACGGTTTGCTCCGTGCTTCTTGTAATTATCGGCTTTATCGGCGCGGACATTCATATATACAGAAGCGCGAAGCCGTTTGAGCTTTTCAACAGTCAGGTTAAAAAGAGCGAATACGACCCGTTAAGCGAGCTTCAGCTCAGCTTCACCGGAATAAGCGTTCCGTCAATATCTCTCGACGGCTCGGTTATGCTTTCGGCGGTTGCGGACGAGGCGCACAAAAACGGAAAAACGGCGGTAATGTTCGACGCGAAAAGAAGCGACGGAACAATCGGTTATCAGAGCGCCGTGTCAGCGGTAAGCACCTTCGGAGTTTTAAGCTCTCAGGGCTCTCAGCCGGCGCTTTCGTTTAAGCAGTTAAACGACGGCGACCTTCTCCCCGTCGCGAGAATATTCGTATACCTTGATAATTCCGTTCCGACGAAGGCAAACGAAATGGCGCTTAAGAAGGGCAAAAAGCTCTACCGCGACGGCGACGGCAACACCTATCTTGACCCGAACAGCGAAATAACCTACGCGTATATCAGGGATATAGTCAACGAGTTAAGCTCCTTCGGAATTACCGTTTTCGTTCTCGACGGCTGCACGGTAAAGGATAAGGACTATTTCGGCGAGCTTTCAAAAAGGCTTAATCAGGATATCGGAAACAGCATAAGGCTTCTCGAAGCGGTTAACGTAAAAATAAAAGGCTACGACGCCGAAAGCGGAAATATAAACAGCGCGGGAATAAAAAACGATATTTCAAAGTTTCCCGAGCTTAACGATAATCAGATTTACATTATCGAATCAGAGCTTAAGGCGCAGAAATACGCCTCGGCTTTAAACAGGCACGGCGTCAACGCTTACGTTGTAATTGAAGGGTGATTTATGAAACGGCTGACGTTAATAATTACAGCGCTGCTTCTTCTCGTAACGGGCATAAGTGCGCACGCTGCAGAGGAGCCGCCCACGCTTACCGCGGTAAGCTTTAACGGCGCGAAAATCGACGGCGATTTTTCACCGGATATAAGAGATTACACGGTTACGCTTGATAATCCCGAAACGCCGCCCACGCTTGAAAGCTACTCACAAAGCGGAAGCGCGGAGCTTTTCGTAACCTACGAGCTCGACGCGGCGAGACATCAGACGGGAGTTCTTATTACGCTCTCGTTCGACGGCGGAAGCACTCAGTACAGGTTTAAGTATTCAAACCCCGCCTACGACAGCACGAGCGCGAACAATCTTCTTAAGGACATAGAATGCAGTCTTTGCGAGGTTTATCCCGAAATAAACGACAGCCTCACGAATTACAGGCTATATATTCCGAGCGATATGACGGAGCTGAATATTCACACGGTAACCAAGGATATCAACGCCGTATGTGAATTTCCGCAGTCGATAATTCTTTCAGCCGACCAAGAGCCCGTTCTTACGCTTACGGTTACCGCCGCCAACGGCGAAACGAGGGCGTATACGCTTCAGGTCAAAAGGCTTGACAAAACCTCCGGACAGATAAAGGCAGAGCTGAAAAACGGTAAAAACAGCATCTTAAGAAGCGAGCTGTTAGTGCTCAGTCCCGTATTCTTCGCGGCGGTTATTTCGGCGGTAATCGGACTCGCAGTAGTGATAATTACTCTCGGAATTCTTAAGCGCAGGACGGTAAAAGCCGAGGACGCGGAGGAATTCTCATTCTTCGAATAAACTAAAAGAATACCCGGGAAAGGGGGAAACACCGATGGAATTAACGGAACTCAGAGACGAGCTTATAGAAACTATAGAGGCTCATTATGAAAAACGTGAAATCAAAGAAATAAAGACGGTTTTGAGCGAGCTTAATCCCGCGGATATTGCAGAAATTCTTGAGGAATTCCCCGACAACCAACGACTTTTGTTCTTCCGCCTTTTATCCAAGGAAGACGCGGCGGACACCTTCGTTGAGCTTGACCCCGATACTCAGGAAAAGCTTATCCACGGCATTTCCGATACAGAGCTGAGAGAGGTTCTTGACGAGCTTTTCATAGACGACGCCGTTGACATCATTGAGGAAATGCCCGCGACGCTTGTTAAGCGTATTTTAAAGAACACCGACAGCGAAACGAGAAAGTCTATCAACGCTCTTCTTAAGTATCCCGACGAGTCGGCAGGCTCGATTATGACTCCCGAGTTCGTTGACCTTAAAAAAGGTATGACGGTTGAGGACGCGTTCAAGAGAATAAGGCGTACAGGCGTTGACAAGGAAACCATTTACACCTGTTACGTTACGGACAGCTCCCGTCACCTTATCGGCGTTACTACGGTTAAGGAGCTACTCCTTCACGATTACGACGACACGATTGACGAATTTATGGAAACCAACATAATTTACGTCAACACCCTCGACGACCAGGAAATCGCGGCTCAACAGCTTTCAAAATACGACTTCCTTGCGCTTCCCGTTGTTGATATGGAGGAGCGACTTGTCGGAATTATCACAATCGACGACGCTATCGACGTTATCCAGGAGGAGAACACCGAGGATATCCAGAAGATGAACGCTATGCTTCCCACCGAGAAAACTTATCTTAAGACCTCGGTATTTGAAACGTGGAAGAGCCGTTTTCCGTGGCTTCTTCTTCTTATGGTTTCGGCGACGTTTACGGGCTCGATTATCACGGGCTTTGAATCTAAGCTCGCGGCGCTTACAATCCTTACGGCGTTTATTCCAATGCTTATGGATACGGGCGGTAATTCGGGAGGTCAGGCAAGCGTTACAATTATACGCGCGATGTCTCTCGGCGAGGTCGAGTTCAGGGATTATTTCAGGGTAATATGGAAAGAAATAAGAGTCGGCTTCGTATGCGGAATCACTCTCGCCGCCGTTAACTTCGCTAAAATCTGGCTCGTCGACAGAACGCTATTCAGAAACGACGAAATCACGCTTATTATCGACCTTGCAATCTGCTTAACGCTCGTTGTCGAAATCGTTTTCGCGAAGTTTATCGGCTGTACGCTTCCCATGCTCGCGAAAAAAATCGGCTTCGACCCGGCGGTAATGAGCTCGCCTTTTATAACGACGATTGTAGATGCGGTTTCGCTTCTTGTATTCTTCGGAATCTCAACGGCGATAATTCCGCAGCTGCATTAGATAAAAAAGTCTTGACTTTATATTATAATACTGTTATAATGTTTAAGCCTGTTAACAGGTAAAATATCCTTGCGTGAGGAGAAATCACGCCTAATGTCCAGAAGGAGGTGCTGAAAGATGGCATTAAGAAATTATGAAATCGTTATGGTATTTTCACTTTCTAAGGGTGATGAGGCTGTAGAGGCTCTTAAGACTAAGTTCACTGACCTTATCGCTAAGAATGGCACTCTCGGCGAAATTGATGAGTGGGGTAA
Source organism: Eubacterium sp. (assembly GCA_024696725.1). Taxonomy (GTDB): domain Bacteria; phylum Bacillota; class Clostridia; order Oscillospirales; family Acutalibacteraceae; genus Eubacterium_R. The sequence goes on from JAILGO010000034.1 coordinate 8,903, forward strand.
GAGAAAGCTTGCTTACTTAATCAATTACGAAGCAGAGGGTTATTACATTCTTGTTAACTTCCAGAGTGATGAAAAATTCCCTGCCGAGCTCGACCGTGTTCTTAACATCACGGACGGTGTTCTCCGTCATCAGATAGTTGCAAAAGGAGAATAATTATGATTAACACCGTAGCTTTAATGGGCAGACTTACTTATGACCCGGAGCTCAGGTCGACTAACAACGGCTTATCCGTTTTAAGCTTCCAGATTGCGGTCGACAGAAACTATCAGCCGCAGGGTCAGGAAAGACAGGCAGACTTCATTGACTGCGTTGCGTGGAGACAGAACGCGGAGTTCATTTCGCGCTTTTTCCACAAGGGTTCTATGATAGCTATCGAGGGCTCAATTCAGACAAGAAATTTCACCGACAAGAACGGTAACAACAGAAAAGCTGTTGAGGTAGTCGTTAATAACGCTTCCTTCTGCGGCTCAAAGAGCGAAACAGGCACAGGCGCGTCGGCTCAGGCTCCCGCTTTCGAGCAGCCGGCACCGAGCTATTCAAGCGCTCAGGGCAGCGATTTCGAGGAAATTATTGACGAAGACGAAGACCTTCCGTTCTAAGCGTTAAGAAAGGAGATTTACCATGGCTTATGTAAAGGGCGCTCCCAGAAAGGGACGCAGAAAGGTTTGCCAGTTTTGTGCAGAAAAGGTAGATTCAATCGATTATAAGGACGCAGCTAAGCTCAGAAAGTTCACTTCAGAGCGCGCTAAAATCCTTCCCCGCCGTGTAACAGGTACCTGCGCTAAGCATCAGAGAGAGCTTACCACGGCTATCAAGAGAGCACGTCAGATTGCTATTCTTCCTTACACAGCAGACTAACAGTTAAATTATTAAGAATTCAGCCGTCCATAACAAGGACGGCTGAATTTTTGCATTAATTACAATCAGGTATATAATAAGGAGCCTGCTTTTTTGAGCAGGCTCCGTTTTTCTTTTATTACGGAATTTATTACTGTTAAAACTCTATACCCTCTTCGGGCACTTCCCACGAATAGCAGAGAGCGTCCTGCGAATTGAGTATTACAATATTAAATTCCGGTTCATGGTATTCTTTTAGTTTCTCCATAAGCCATTCTGTCCTCAATTCAGTAGTAATCGGATATTAAACTATTCCGTTAAACGTGTTCTTATAATGCTGAATATGCTTTAAGATATAATCAAGAGTAAGAACTCCCTTTCCTATAAGCACCTTGTAATATTGACCGTTAACCATGTAGAATTCGTCTTCACCGACGTAATCCGCAAA
>JAILGO010000018.1 GCA_024696725.1 Eubacterium sp.
ACTTTTTAAAAAGGAGTATTCCTATGAAGCTTTTAGTGCTTGACGGTAACAGTATAGTAAACCGCGCATACTACGGTATAAAGCTGCTTACCACAAAAAACGGTGATTATACTAACGCGATATACGGCTTTTTAAATATTCTTCTTAAGCTTGAAAGTATAAGCGAGCCCGACGCCGTCGCCGTAGCCTTCGACGTTCACGCGCCGACCTTTCGCCATAAGATGTACGAAGCGTATAAGGCGGGAAGACACGCTATGCCCGATGAGCTCCGCGCTCAGATGCCCGTGCTTAAGAACCTGCTTGCCCTTCTCGGCTATAAGTGCGTCGAGTGCGAGGGCTGGGAGGCTGACGACATACTCGGAACGCTTGCCGAGGAGTGCAGAAAAAACGGCGACGAGTGCTTTATCGCAACGGGCGACAGAGATTCGCTCCAGCTCGCTCACGGCGGCGTTAAGGTTCTCCTTGCGAGAACTAAAATGGGACAGGCTCAGACCGACGTTTACGACGAAAAGGCGATAATGGACGAGTACGGCGTAACCCCCGCCGAGCTGATTCAGGTAAAGGCGCTTCAGGGCGACAGCTCGGATAATATCCCCGGCGTTCAGGGAGTAGGACCTAAAACCGCTCTCGACCTTATTGCGAAATATAAGTCCCTCGATTATATCTACGATAATCTTGACTCTCTCGAAATTAAAACGGGAGTAAAGGCTAAGCTTGAGCGCGATAAGGATAACGCCTATCTCTCGCTTGAGCTCGGCGAAATAAGAACCGACGCTCCGATTGAAAGAGATATTAATTTCTATAAGGTTAAAAGAACCGACTCATGCGCCGCCGTATCCGAAATGGTGCGCCTTGAGCTTTATTCTCTTATTTCAAAATTCAATCTCAACGCTAACGAAGCGGTAGAGGTAAAAGAGGAAAAGCCGCGCGAGATAAGCTTTTCCGTCTGCTCCGACCTCAGCGCGCTTTTAAATAAGCTTGAGGGTGAAAGCTATGTGTATCCCGTAATCGTTGACGGCGGTATTACCGATTTGTATTTTGCCTTCGGCGACGAGATTATCGGCGCCGCAAACGAAACGGACGGCTTTACGGATTTTGTAAAGGCGTATTTTGAAAACGAAGGTATTAAAAAATATACCTATAATTCAAAATATCTTCACCGCCTTGCCGCCTCTCTCGGCACGGACTGTAAAAGCGTCTGCGGCGACCTTATGCTTAGCGCGTATCTTTTAAAGCCGTCTGACAGTAAATACGATATCGACCACCTATGCCTTGAATACGGCGTAGCAAAGCCCGAATTTAAAAACGCTCTCGGCGGAGGTGACGAAAACGTAAGTCTTGCAGCGGTGCTGAAGCCTCTGCTTAAAAAAACGGACGTTCTCCTTGAAGAAGCTAACCAGAAAAAGCTTCTTACAGAGATAGAATTACCTCTTTCGAGAGTCCTCGCAAAAATGGAAATCGTGGGCTTTTCCTGCGATAAGGAGGGAATAGAGGAGTTCGGAAGACGGCTCGCCGTGCGGATTGACGAGCTGACCGGTCTTATCTATGAATCCGTCGGCTACGAATTCAATATCAATTCTCCGAAGCAGCTCGGCGAGGCGCTTTTTGAAAAGCTTGAGCTGCCCTGTAAAAAGAAAACGAAAACGGGCTATTCAACCAACGCGGAGGTCCTTGAGGGACTTCGTACCTACCACCCCGTTATTGAATATATCCTTGAATACAGAACGCTCGCGAAGCTTAAATCGACCTACTGCGACGGACTTATAAAGGTTATCGCCGACGACGGGCGTATTCATACCTCATTCAATCAGGTTGAAACGAGAACCGGACGAATAAGCTCGCTTGAGCCGAATCTTCAGAATATCCCGATTCGCACCGAGCTCGGACGAGAGATGCGTAAGTTCTTTACCGCAAAGGACGGATGCCTTCTCGTCGACGCCGATTACAGCCAGATTGAGCTTCGCGTTCTCGCCGACCTTGCCGACGATGAAAATATGATAAACGCCTTCAATAACGGCGACGATATCCATACGATAACCGCGTCACAGGTTTTCGGAATTCCCGTTGAGTTCGTATCTAAGGAGCTCCGTTCAAGAGCTAAAGCAGTCAACTTCGGAATTGTCTACGGTATCGGCGCGTTCAGTCTCGCGAAGGATATCGGCGTATCGAATAAAGAGGCTAAGGATTATATAGAAAGTTATCTTAAGCATTACAGCGGCGTAGATAAATATATGGCGCGAATGATTGATTTGGCTAAGGAACGCGGATACAGCGAAACTCTGTTTAACAGAAGGCGCTATCTTCCCGAGCTCGCCTCGTCTAACCACATGCTCCGTGCCTTCGGCGAAAGAGTAGCGCGCAATATGCCTATTCAGGGTACGGCAGCCGATATAATTAAAATCGCTATGGTAAAGGTCGACAGACGCCTTGAGGAAGAAAAAATGAAATCAAAGCTGATTCTTCAGGTGCACGACGAATTAATCGTTGAAGCTCCCGAGGAGGAAGCCGAAAGAGCGCTCGCAATAGTTACCGGGGAAATGGAAAACGCCTGTCGGATGAAGGTTAAGCTCCGCGCCGACGGCGCAATCGGAAAAACCTGGTTCGACGCTCACTAAACCTTAACTGCCTGCTCGCGCGAAACGGGGCGGAGGTATGATATGAATATTGATATAAAAGCCGCGTTGTCCGACGATGTAAATACAATTCTGAAAATCGAAAACGCCTGCTTCTCAAACCCGTGGAGCGAGGGAAGTATCCGTGAGTCGTTTGAAAACCCTGACTCGCGCTTTTACCTCGCATTCTGCGAAGGAGAGCCTGCGGGCTATCTCGGCGTTCAGGTTTTCAGCGGCGAGGGCAATATGTTAAATGTTGCAACTCTTCCCGAATTCAGACGGCAGGGCGTTGCGAAGGCGCTGATTAATAAGGCGCTTGAAAACGAAATGGAATTTTTAACTCTTGAGGTGCGTGAGAGTAATGAAGCGGCAATCGCGCTTTATACCTCGCTCGGCTTCGTTAAGGTCGGCGCGCGCCCCGATTATTATTCCAATCCAACCGAAACCGCAATATTAATGACGAAAACGATAAAGGAAATTAAATGAAAATACTCGGAATTGAGTCCTCCTGCGACGAAACCGCGGCTGCGGTAGTCGGGGACGGACGTAAGGTTTTATCTAATATAATAGCGACCTCGCTTGAGGAGCATAAGCTCTACGGCGGCGTAGTGCCCGAAATCGCGTCGCGCCGTCACGCGGAGTGTATAAGCGGCGTCGTTGAGGAGGCTCTGAGCGCGGCGGGCTGTTCCGCCGACGATATCGACGCGGTAGCCGTAACCTATTCGCCGGGACTTATCGGCTCGCTTCTCGTCGGAGTAAACTTTGCCAAGGGGCTTGCTCTTGCTTTGAATAAGCCGCTCGTGCCTGTTCACCATTTAAGAGGACATATCGCCTCTAACTATCTTACAAGCGACGTCGAGCCGCCGTTTCTCTGTCTTGTCGTAAGCGGAGGACACTCCCATATAGTAGCCGTTAAAAGCTATACCGATATGGAGGTAATCGGAAGAACGCGCGACGATGCCGCAGGTGAAGCGCTCGATAAAGCAGGGCGCACAATGGGACTTGCTTATCCGGGCGGAATAAGTATAGATAAGCTTTCTCCCGAGGGCGACGAAAACGCTTTCGAGTTCCCGCGTCCGAAGCTCAGTACCTCGATATACGACTACTCCTTCAGCGGTCTGAAAACTAAGGTTATTAACTATGTCCATAACGCTTCCCAAAAGGGCGAAGAGATTGATATACCGTCGCTTGCCGCTTCGTTTCAGAAGTCGGTAGTCGATTGCCTTTTAGCTAATCTTGAGCTCGCTGCCGAGGATTTCGGCTATAAAAAAATCGTTATAGCCGGCGGCGTTTCGGCTAATTCAAAACTGAGAGCCGAGTCAGCGAAGCTCTGTGAAAAGCACGGCTGGGATTTAGTTCTGCCGGAGCTTAAATACTGCGGCGACAACGCGGCTATGATTGCGTCTCAGGGCTATTACGAATATAAAAACGGCACCGTTGCCGACGAAAGCCTTAACGCCTACGCAACGATGCCGATTGACG
>JAILGO010000082.1 GCA_024696725.1 Eubacterium sp.
ACCATAATGGGAACGGATATTTTAAGCACCCGCTTGTAAAACGCCTTGTCGCCTATGAACTTTTTTGTTAAACTGTTAGTCATTGCTTCGTTCCTGTTTGATTAGTCGATAATATAATACAGTAAAAGAAATCAACTTTCAACCCTTTACAAAAACAACAAAACAGCAACCTTGCGGTTACTGTTTCATTTTGGTGGAGCATAGGGGACTTGAACCCCTGACCCCCACACTGCCAGTGTGGTGCGCTCCCAGCTGCGCTAATGCCCCTCGGATAATCAGGTGAAAACGAAATAACACCATTAGGTGCTATTTCGTTTATGGTGGACCTGAAGGGGTTCGAACCCTCGACCTCCGCATTGCGAACGCGGCACTCTCCCAATTGAGCTACAGGCCCGTATGTACCGATAAATATTATCATATTTTTTTTCAGTTGTCAATCCATTTTAATAGAAATAATTTACTATTATTTACGTATATTTATTGACTATTTGCATATAAAATGTTAAAATATTAACAAATTATATATTAAGGAGAATTACTATGCCTGACAAAATGTTAGAATATGCTCCCGAATGGACCTACGACGATTCGATAGAAATGCGTGAGCCCATTGTTAAACTGGGAAAAATGATTACTGACAGAATTCCTATCGTTTTAGGCGTTCAGAAAATCACTAAGCAGGACCCGGAATATTGGGCGGTTGCTACGATTTGTCCTACCGATGAAATGGCTGAAATCGCCATGAGAATGAAAAAGCGTCATCCGAGAACCTTAGCGGATATGAAAAAACTCACCGCTAATATGAATCTCAGCGAGGACATTGAAACGCTTCTCGAAAAAATGAGCGAAAACGGTCTTATCGAATGGAACTATGAGAATCCTCAGCACGAAAAGCAGTGGGTTCTTCCGATGTTCGTTCCCGGTTCAGGCGAGTTCTCGAATATGAATAAAGAGCTTCTTGAGGTTCATCCCGAGCTCGGCCGCTTTTTCGAAAGAATGACGCGTAACCCGCTTGAAAAGGTTACTCCGATGGTGCCTCCGGGAGGCGGCGGAATCGGTATGCACGTTATTCCCGTCGAGAAGGCTATCGAAATGGAAAACGAGGCAATCGGTATTGAAAAGATTTCCTACTGGCTTGATAAATATGACGGCAAATACGCGGCTTCACCGTGCTCCTGCCGTTATTCAAGAAAAACCTATGACGAGGGCTGCGCCGACGACCCCGAGGGATGGTGCGTAGCTGTAGGCGATATGGCTGACTATGTTGTAGAAACTAAGAAGGGCGGCCATTATATTACTAAAGAGCAGGCGCTTGAAATCTTTAAGCAGGGCGAAGAAAACGGTTTCGTTCATCAGATTACAAATATCGACGGCGAGGACAAGATTTTCGCTATCTGTAACTGTAACGTTAACGTTTGCTATGCGCTTCGTACCTCTCAGCTTTTCAATACTCCTAATATGTCACGTTCCGCTTACGTTGCTAACGTAAAGACGGAGAACTGCGTTGCGTGCGGACGCTGCGTTGAGCATTGTCCCGCCGGTGCGCTTAAGCTCGGTCAGAAGCTCTGTAAGAAGGACGGCAGCGAGGTTACATATCCGAAGCAGGAGCTTCCCGATACAGTAAAATGGGGACGCGAAAAATGGGAGCCCGAATACAGAGATAAGAACAGAATCAATTCTCACGAAAGCGGAACAGCTCCCTGTAAGACCGCTTGTCCCGCTCATATCGCTATTCAGGGATATCTTAAGATGGCGGCTCAGGGAAGATATGAGGAAGCTCTCGCACTTATCAAGAAAGAGAATCCGTTCCCCGCAGTATGCGGACATATCTGTAACAAGCGCTGTGAAGAAGCTTGTACGAGAGGAACTATCGACGAGGCTATCGCTATCGACGACGTTAAGAAATTCCTCGCTCACCGCGATATGGATAATAAGACACGTCTTATTCCTAAGAAGGTTATCCCGAAGATTACGGTCGACGGCGTGTTCGACCGCGAGCCCGGATTTACCGAAAAGGTTGCTATTATCGGCGCGGGTCCCGCAGGTCTCTCCTGTGCGTTCTTCCTTGCAGAAAAAGGTTATCTTAATGTAACCGTATTTGAAAAGAATAAGGAACCGGGCGGTATGCTCCGTTACGGTATCCCGAATTATAAGCTCGAAAAAGAAGTTATCGACGCTGAAATCGAGATAATTAAGGAAATGGGCGTTGAAATCAAGTGTGGCGTTGAGGTCGGTAAGGACATTACGCTTGACGAACTCCGTGCCGAGGGTTATAAGGCATTCTATATGGCTATAGGCGCTCAGGGCGGACGTAAGGCAGGCGTTGAAGGCGAGGACGCTGAGGGCGTTATGACCGCAGTTGAATTCCTTCACGAAGCCGCTGAAAAAGAGGCTTACGATATCGGTAAGAATGTTGTTGTAGTCGGCGGCGGTAACGTTGCTATCGACGCGGCGAGAGTAAGCGTTCATTGCGGAGCTGAAAACGTTTCAATGTACTGTCTTGAAAGCAGGGAAGAGATGCCTGCTTCCGACGATGAGGTTGAAGAAGCTCTCGAGGACGGCGCAACCGTTAACTGCGGCTGGGGACCGAAGGAAATCGTTAAGGACGAAAACGGAAAGGTTAAGGCTATCGTATTCAAGAAGTGCTTATCCGTATTCGACGAGGAACATCGTTTCTCACCTAAGTATGACGAGAACGATACAATAACCGTTGAGTGTGAAAACGTTATCCTTTCTATCGGTCAGGCTATAGAATGGGGCGGCTTACTTGAAGGCTCTGCAGTTGAGCTTAACAGAAATATGACCGCTCAGGCCGATACCTTTACCTTCCAGACCGCACAGCCCGATATCTTCGTAGGCGGCGACGCATTTACCGGTCCGCGCTTTGCTATCGACGCTATTGCAATGGGTAAGGAAGGCGCAATCTCGATTCACCGCTTCGTACAGCCGAACTCAACTCTTACCATCGGACGTAACCCGAGATACTACGTTGAGCTTGATAAGGACGACATCAAGGTTGAGGGTTATGACGACGCTCACCGTCAGGTACCGAAAGCAACGAGAGAGGTTGACCCCAAGGGCTTTAAGGACGATTGTAAGCTTCTCAGCGAGGAACAGGTTAAAATTGAAACTGCCCGTTGTCTCGGCTGCGGCGCAACAATCGTTGATAAGAACCGCTGCATCGGTTGCGGCGTATGTACTACTAAGTGCGAATTCGACGCAATCCATCTTAACAGAGAGCGTCCCGAGTGCTCAACTATGTATAGGGCTGAAGATAAGCTTAAGGCAATTCTTCCGTATACAATCAAGAGAGAGTTTGCTATTAAAAAGGCAAAGCGTGCATCTAAGAAGGGATAATAAATAATGCACGAGCTCGGAATAGTATTTCATATAATAAAAACGCTTGAAGACGTTGCTAAAGAGCAAAATCTTACTAAGGTTTCAAAGGTCGTCCTTGAAGTAGGGGAGGTATCTACCGTTATTCCCGAGTATCTTGAGGATTGTTGGAAATGGGCGTGCAAAAAAAGCGAGCTTATGCTTGAAAGCGAGCTCGTCCATGAGACCGTAAAGGCAGTTACCTACTGTGAGGACTGCAAGGGCGAATACGAAACCGTTAAATATGCTAAAATCTGTCCCTATTGCGGAAGTGAAAACACATATCTTCTTAAAGGCAACGAGGTACAGATAAAAGAAATAGAGGCAATGTAAATCAGTTTCTAAGGCTCTTAGAAAAGAACCTGAAAAATACATATTTTTTAAGGGGAGGAAAAACATTATGTTATTCCACATCTACGGCGATTTATCCCTGTGGCAGCTTCTCGGCTGGTGCCTGGTATTCGTCGGACTCGTTGTTGCTAATGAAATAGCACGCCGCACTAAAGCAGGCGGAATCTTCTGCTTTGTAGTTTTACCTTTAGCGCTTACAATTTACTTTGTAGTAATTAATATCGGCGCTAAAAGCTTCGCAGCCGACAATCCGACTATTGTTCAGATGAACGGCTGGTTCCACTATGCTAAGCTCTATGCTGCAACTATCGGTTGCGTAGGCTTTATGATTCTCAAGTATCATTGGGGAAGCCTCGGCAAGAGCCACTGGTTCAAGTGTTATCCGTTTATCATCGTTGGTATCAACATTCTTATCGCTGTTGCTTCCGACTTTGAATCCGCTTTCAAGGGAATGAAGGCTGCTCATGACGCAGGTCTCGGACTTGGTGTAGGCGGATGGTGGTATTCATCTGAAGGCGTATGGCTTTACGGCGGATGGTGGAACATCCTTAACGGTGTTGCAGGTCTTATTAACATTATGTGTATGACCGGCTGGTTCGGTATTTATTCCTCAAAGAATAAGCAGCAGGATATGCTCTGGCCCGATATGACATGGCAGTTTATCCTTGCTTACGACGTATGGAATTTTGAGTATACTTACCTTAATCTTCCGCTCCATACCTGGTACTGCGGCGTTGCGCTTCTTCTTGCGCCGACATTCGCAAATGCCTTCTGGAACAAGGGCGGCTGGATTCAGAACCGTGCTAACACTCTTGCACTCTGGTGTATGTTTGCTCAGGTATTCCCGAGCTTCCAGAACCACTCCAAGTTCACTACTCTTCCCGTTATCTATGCTAACCCCGAGCTCTTCGCAACGGGCGCTGACGGAAGAATGGACCCGAACCTTGTACTCACCGCAGCTGATGCAAACCCGAAGGCACAGGGCGTAGTTGCTGTTCTTGCAATCGCTGTTAATATCCTTGTAATTACGAATATTATCAAGAGAGCAAAAGAGCAGAAGAAGAATCCGTATACTAACGAAATCTTTACTGACACCCGTGATTATAAGCTTGCACTTGAAAGAGCTGCAGAGGCTCATAAGGACGTAGCATAATAATTATCCCCCTATGACGCTCCCGCGTCGTAGGGGATTTTTATATATTTGTTTTATCCCCCTCAGGGGCTTGCATTTTATTTAATAATTTAGTACAATAAAGTATCAAATTATTTAAGGAGATTTTATTATGGCATGTTTTATAGTACCTGCAGTTGAGGCTGTTGTTGTTACAGCGGCTTATTTTGCTGCAAAAAAGAGCGAACAGAAGATTCAGGCTCCTAAGCTTGCTGACGGTGAAAAGTTTGCTTCCGACGAAGTAAAAATCACATGGTCTAAAAGACTTTCGTGGCTTATGGGACTTCTTTGGGGAGGCGTAATCCTTCTCGCATTTGAACATTTCTGGCACGGGGAGGTAGTACCTTATCCGCCGTTCCTGACGGCTATGGCGACGCCTGAGGAAACCGCCCAAATGCTTCACGAAATGGCTACGGTAGGTGTTTCTATGGCTGTTACCGTTACGGCAGTATGGGGCGTAATCTGCGCTGTTGCCGAGGCTAAGGTTAAGAAGATTAAGGCAAGCCTTAAAAACGAAGCTGCGTAAGAGGAGAAATACCTATGACCTTACTCGTTACTCTTATTGCGGCAATTATTGCAACGGTTATCTGGTATACAAATGAAAAGAGAGATACGTATAAGCTCGGTACGCTTTCCCTTACATACTGGGGTGCTTCGCTTATGTGGTTTATGGACTTTGTATTTGAGTATTCGGAGCTTAAGACCGAATATTTTAATCAGGCAATAGGCGATATCATTAATGACTCTCTTCTCGGCGTAACAGTCGTTGCTCTCGGCTTAATCGTCTGGCTGATAGTGCTTTTCATTAAAGACCCGAAAGAAGTTTTTAAGAAAAAGTTTACCGAAAAGAAATAGTTTTTAAATCCCTGCCGTACGGCGGGGATTTTTATTGTGTTGAATGTTGTGCTTTCGGCGGTTTTCGCGAACATATCGACAATAATTGATTTTATGGTAAAATAGACGGCATTTTATTGCCGTCTTATTTATTATAAATTTTTAATGACATTTAATTATTAATGTAGTATAATATAAACTGTATTATTATTAAACTTTTAATAATAGGAGAGAAACTATGACTGTATTTATAAAAGGAAGAATTGATTCCTCTAACGCTGCTGAAACAGAAAACAATATTAACGAGCAAATCGGTGACTCCGTAGACGAGTTGACTTTTGACGCGTCAGAGCTTGATTATATTTCAAGCGCCGGTCTGCGTGTGATTCTGCGGTTTAAAAAGGCCTATCCGTCAACAAAGATTATTAACTGCAACTCGGAGATTTACGAAATATTCGATATGACGGGTTTTACCGAAATGATGGATATTTCAAAGGCGTACAGAAAGCTTTCGGTTCAGAACTGTGAGGTGATTGGCGAGGGCGCTAACGGTATCGTTTACCGTACCGACCCCGATACAATCGTTAAGGTATATAAAAAGCCCGATTCACTTGACGAGATTCACAATGAGCGCGAGCTTGCAAGAAAGGCGTTTATAATGGGTATTCCTACGGCTATTCCCTATGACGTCGTACAGGTCGGCGATTTATACGGCTCAGTTTTTGAACTTTTAAACGCTGAATCGTTTTCACAGCTTCTCAGCGAGGGCGGAGACGTTGACGAGCTTGCGAAAGCTTCAATAGATATTCTTAAAACGATTCATAATACCGAGCTTAAGGACGGCGAGCTTCCGAGTAAAAAGCAGGAGTCGTTAGGCTGGGCTGAATACTGTAAGCCATATCTTCCCGAAGAAATAGGCGAGAAGCTTATTAAGCTGTTTAATGAGATTCCCGAATCGAACGGTATGCTTCACGGTGACTATCATATTAAAAATATTATGTGTCAGAACGGCGAAAATCTGTTAATAGATATGGATACGCTGTCCGTCGGACATCCCGTTTATGAATTTTCTCAGATGTATCTCGCGTATTTGGGCTTTAGTGAAACAAATCCCGATGACGTTATGAAGTTCCTCGGAATAGACCGCGATACCTCGATGAAATTTTGGGAATGCAGCCTTAAATACTATTTTGAGGGCAAGGACGCCGATTATATTAACGACGTAGTTATTAAAGCGAGAATTATTGCTTATGCAAGGCTTTTAAGACGTACTCTTAAGCGTAAGCCCGAAAAAACGGATATAATAGAAAACTGTAAAAAACAGCTTTGTGAGCTTGTACCTGTAACCGACAAGCTTTATTTCTGAGGAGCAGGAAGTGAAGTTTATTACCGATAAGGCTGTAACTGAAGCTTCTGAGATAGAGTATATTCGCTTCGGCAGCGGAGATAAAACCCTCGTTATCCTTCCGGGCTTAAGCGTTCAGAGCGTGATTCCGTCTGCTCCGGCGATAGCAAAGCAGTACGAAGCCCTCTGCGATGAGTTTACCGTATATCTCTTTGACAGAAGAAGCGTACTGCCCGATACATATAAAATCGCCGATATGGCGCGCGATACCGCGGAAGCTATTAAAACAATCGGTTTAAAAGACGTGTGTCTTTTCGGCGTTTCTCAGGGCGGAATGATTGCTATTGAAATTGCCGCGCGTTATCCCGGGCTTGTTAATAAAATGGTACTCGGCTCAACGGCTTGCCGTATTGACGACGAGCGTATTGCCGCTGTCTCCGAATGGATTGAGCTTGCTAAAAAAGCAAAGTCAGAGGAATTATATCTGACCTTTGCGAAATATGTATATCCCGAGTCGTTTTATAATGAGTACAGAAAGGCTTTCGCCGTATTGTCAAGAACGGTTACAGACAGCGACTTAGAGCGCTTTACAATTCTTGCAGAGGGAATTAAAGGACTCGATTTAACTGAGAACGTAAAGAAAATCGAGTGTCCGGTTCTTGTAATAGGCGACAGCGACGACGCAGTTCTCGGTCCCGATGCTTCCGAAGAAATAGCTGAGCTTTTAAAAAACGGAAGTCTTTATATGTACAGCGGCTACGGTCACGCCGTGTATGATATGGCTCCGGATTATATACAAAGACTATTAAGCTTTTTTACAAGGGATTTTTAGTATTATGAGATTTACTCCTGTAAAAACTAAATATAAGCTAACTCCCGAGTCTGTTGACTCTGTAAGCGAGGACGTCAGCTCGTTTCTCGTAGGACTTAAAACACAGAAAAAGAATATTATCGAAACAAGGCTTACCGTGGAGGAAATTCTGCTTAACCTTATGGACCGTTACGGACGGGAGCAGGAATTTACTTACATAAAGAATAATTCTTTCGGAAAGCCGTATATATCGATTTCGCTCTATGCGGAGCAGTTCAATCCGCTTGAACGGGGCGACGGGGACGAATTCGGCGACTGGTCGAGCGCGCTTATTCAGAATTCGGATTACTCTCCCTCTTATTCCTACGATAAAGGCGTTAATACCGTTACCATCCGCTTTTCAAAGAAAGAGATTAACCCGATTATTAAGCTTTTCGCCTCGATAGTAGCGGCTTTTCTCGTTTCACTTTTACGCTTCGCAGTTCCCTACGAGAGTATTGTTTATATCAAGGAAAGCGTACTCGACGTGCTGTATAATGCTTTTCTCGGTCTTATGACCACGGTTGAAATACCGCTTGTTTTCTTATCCGTTACCTGCGGAATAATCGGTATCGGAGACAGCTCGGTTTTCGGTAAAATCGGACGGAAAATGGTTCTTCGGTTTATTGCGGTTATGCTGTTTTTTACAAGCTTTGCAGGCGTAGTATTTTCGATGTTCTTTACAAACCTGAGAGGCAATGACGGCGCCGGCTTATCTCTTAAGGTCGGATTCGAAATGCTTTTCGATTTAATCCCCGAAAACCTTATTGCGCCGATTGTCAGCGGTAACACGATGCAGATTGTGCTGATGGCGGTAATAATCGGCGTAACTCTTGTTATTCTCGGAAGTAAGGCTAAAACTATATCAAGTATAATTTCTGAGGGTAACAGAATAATCGTATATATAACCGGTCTTATTACTAAGCTGCTTCCGTTTTTTATCTTTGTTGTGCTTCTTGATATGATATGGAGCGGAGACATAAAAACCTTTCTCAATATGTGGAAACCGGTTGTCGCTTTAGCGGCGGTGCTGACTTTCCTCCTTGTAATTATGCTTGTTGCCGTATCCTCAAGGGAAAAGGTAAGCGCGAAGCTTCTTATTAAAAAAATGCTTCCTACCTTCTTAATCGGTATAGGTACCGCCTCCTCGATTGCGGCTAACGGTGAGAGCTCCGAAACGCTTAACAGACGCCTCGGAGTCAAGAAAAGATTTGTTGATTTCGGACAGCCTGTCGGCAGCGTGATATTTATGCCCTCGACCGCAATTACTTTTATGGTTTGTGCCATATACTTTTCTTCGTATTATAAACTCAGCATTTCAGTTTCGTGGTTTATAATCGCGATAATTATCTGCGTATTCATAGCGGTAGCTACTCCGCCCGTACCCGGCGGCGCTATTGCTGCATATACAATCATTTTCTCACAGCTCGGAATTCCGAGTAAGGCGGTTGCAATCGTAATTGCGCTTGACATACTGTTTGACTTTGTCGCAACTGCATTTGACGGCGCATTTTTACAGCTTGAGCTTGTAAGACAGGCTGAAGAGAATAATATGTTAAACTATGAAACATTAAGAAAAGAATAGAGCTGAATTTTAAATTAAACCTTATAAAAAAGGGGATAGAAAAATGCAAGTCTTGACCATAGAAGCTAAAAATGAAAATCTGCAAAAGGTTATAGATTTCGTTGACGCAGTTCTGGTAGAGCACGACTGCTCTCTTAAGGTGCAGACTCAGATTGAGCTTTGTGTTGAAGAAATCTTTGTTAATATTGCTAATTATGCCTACGGCGACGAAATCGGAAACGCCGAGGTATCGGTAGAAGAAAACGACGGCGCGGTAACGATTACCTTTAAAGACGGCGGAATTCCATATAATCCGCTCGCTAAGGACGACCCGGATACCACGCTTAAAGCTGAAGAAAGAGAAATCGGCGGACTCGGCATATTCCTTGTTAAAAAGAATATGGACAGCGTGTCTTATGAATATAAGGATTCTCAGAATATATTTTCAATGAAAAAGAGTATTATCTGAGAACCGTATTAATCTGTAAAAAATCGGAGAAGCGTTAAATGGAATACATTTATGATGTTGCAATAGTAACCGCAGTAAATATAGAAGAAGAAAGCGTTAAAAGGCTTTATGATAACTGGACTCAGGTTAAAAAGGAAGGCGACGACCAGCTTTACTACGCTGCTGAATTTGAAAAGGACGGCGTTACGCGTCGCGTAATAACCTCACGCCAGAACGAAATGGGTATGACGGCGGCGTCCCATCTTTGCGCTCATATTATTGAGCATTTCAGACCGCGTTATCTTATTATGACGGGTATTGCCGCAGGTATAGGCGCTGAGCAGATTTACGGCGACGTAATCGTTCCCGATATAATATGGAACTATGCCTCCGGAAAATTTGTAAGCGCAAAAAACGCCGATATAACCTTCGGAGATATAGGCTTTCTTCCGCGACC
>JAILGO010000083.1 GCA_024696725.1 Eubacterium sp.
AAGGATATAAATATAATTAATATAAGTATTAAAAATACTATACCTCTTAGTATAAGCCCGTTCGAAAGTCTTAAGACGTATCCGTGAATATAGTCCGGGATAAAATTGAAAACAAGCTCCGCCGCGGCGATTACCCCGCCGATAAGCGAAAGAAGTATCATCCTTCTCGGCAGCTTCGTCGAGCAGTTGACTATTCCGCAGATTGCGAAATCGTAATATTTGCTCAGGTTAAACTTGGATTTACCCTTTTTGCGCTTGTCCTGAACAAAATACACCCTGTCAATATTTCTTGCGTATTCAAGAACGATTCCGCGAAGAAACGGGTTCGGATAATCCGTCTTTTTCAGTATATCCGTAAAGCTTTTATCGAAAAGCTCAAACTCCGTCGCGTGCGGAATAAGCTTAACGCCGAAGAAAACGCGCATCAGAAAATAGAACACCGTTCTCATAAAATACATAAACGGATTTTCGCGGCTCTTGTTTTTTACGCCGAGAACGACGTCGTGTCCCTCTTCCCATTTTTTTACGAATTCGGGAATCACCTCGGGCGGATTCTGTAAATCGCAGTGAAGAAGAACCGTACAGTCTCCCTTCGTTTCGCGCGCCGCGTAATATATGCTTTTTGAATAGCCGAAATTTCTGTTATAGAAAACCGCCTTTACGCGCTCGTCCTTTTCGCAAAGCTCCTCGATTTTTGCTCTCGAGCCGTCGGTTGAGCCGTCGTCGAAAAAGACTATTTCATAGTCGTAACCGGCTAAGCCCTCCATTACCGACGCCGTGCGCGAATAAACCTCGTCGAGCATAGCTTCCTCGTTATACACGGGAACGGCGATTGAAATCAACTTTTTGTTCAATATTATAACCTCGCTTTAAAGCTCGTATTTCTTTTTTATTTTCGGGTAAGCGTGAGAATACCAGAAAACGTGACTGAATTCCTTAAACGCCTTGAAGCCGTCGATAAGGAAGAACACCGGTCCCTTCTGGGTTATCGCATGGAGTCCGCTCTTGATTACCTCTGCGGCAAACTCGAACGCCTTTTCCTCGGCGAGCGCGTCGCGCCTTGTGAACGTGCGCCACTCAAAGCAGCTTCTTATTACCTTTAAATCGGTCGACGGGATTTCGGACAGATTCTGTCCGAGCGTTTCCGTCGCGATAAACTTTGAAAGGTCCTTAAGGCTCTTCGCGGGCTTATACTGTCCCGAGGCAACAACCTCGTTATACAGCTGAGTGCCGGGAAGCGGCGTAAAATGATATATCGGCGTAAGGTTCGCGTTAACAACCTTAAGAAGCTCAACCGTCTCCTTGACCTGTTCAACCGTTTCTCCCGGGAAGCCGATAATAAAGCTTGCAATCGAGGTAATTCCTATCTCTCTTAGCTCCTCATAGGTCGGGATAATACGGTCATAGTTTATGCTCTTGTTAATTCTTTTCATCATTTCGCGCGAGCCCGTTTCTATGCCGAAAAACGCCCATCGGCATCCCGCGTCGTAAAGGACCTGAAAATCCTCTTTTGTAAACAGTCCGATTCGCGTCTGAATTCCGAAGCGGATGTGAATATCGTTCTCCTTAAGACGTCTGCAGAAATCGAGCGCGTCCTCGCGCTTTACAACCCACAGCTCGTCGGAAAAGAACACGCCGTCAACGCCGTGCTCCCTCGTAAGATATTTAAGCTCCTCTATTACATACTCGTTCGGGCGCTTTCTGTGGGTACACTTGTGGAAATAGTTATTCGAACAGAACGTACAGCTGCAAGGACAGCCCTTCGACGAATACATATATATCATTCTTTCGCAGCCGAGATACTCCAGAAGATACTTGTCGACGTCAACGAGAGAATAGTCCGAAAGAGGCATATCGGCAAGGTCGGCGAAAGGTCGGTCGGCGTTACGCTTAATCTCGCCGTTTTCCTTATAGCAAAGGCTTAAAACGGATTGCGCGTTGCGCTTTCCCTCGATAACCTCGATTAGCTCCTCGAAGGTGAACTCGCCCTCGCTGAACATTACGTAATCGACGTAATCGTTTTCAAGACAGATTTCGTGCTGCATTGAAGGCATAGCGCCGCCCCACGCAACGGGTATTCCGAGGCTGTGAACGGTTTTTGAAACCTTAATCGCGTCCTTGAGTCCGCGCGACGACATAAGCGAAACGCCCACGAGTCCGGGCTTGAATTCCGCTATCAGCTTTTTTAAATTGTCATGCGAAACGCAGCGGTCTACGAGCTTTACGTTATGCCCTATCCTTTTGAGGTGAGAGCCTATTGAAAGCAGACCGAGGGGATTGAACAGCGCCCTGCTGTAATATCCCGTCGACGGATTTATCAGTAAAACGTTCATCGGTAACCTGTCCCGTTATAGATTTTTAATTAATCTCAGTCCGTAATAAGCGTAGTTACGGAATTCCTTCGGGTGCTTAACGCAGGTAATAAGCTTATCCGCAACAAACGAAGGTCTGAAATAAAACTTAAGCAGAAAGCTTCGCTTAAGCTGATTGATTCTCTTCATGCTTACGTGCGCCGTACCTACGGTATTCGGATTTACCACGTCGAAGCCGTAGGGCGAATCCTTAAGCGTGCCGTATTCGGCGCAGTAATCGTAAAGGCCCGTGCCGTAAAACGGCATGGCGATATGAATTTCTGCGTAGGAAATACCGAGCGAAAGCGCAAAATCGAGCGTCTGTTTAATATCCTCCTCGGTTTCCCACGGAAAGCCTATCATAAAGAAGCCGAAAACGGGAAGCCCCGCCTCCTTTGCAAGCCTTACGGCGTTAAGGCTGTCCTTTAGGCAGGCGCCCTTCTTTATTTTTTTAAGCGTTTCATCGCTTCCGCTTTCAAAACCGATTGCAAGCATAAAGCAGCCCGCGAGCTTTAGCTTCGTACAAAGCACCTGCGACAGAATTATTAATTCTCCGCTGTACGGTAATATTTCCTTCACCGTGAATTCGCGCACTAACACGCTGTCGCAGGTGCTTTG
>JAILGO010000144.1 GCA_024696725.1 Eubacterium sp.
ACGGAAAGCCTGTCGACAATCGAGGGAGCGGCATACTCGACGGGTCGGTATTCCTCAGCGGGAACAGCGCCGAGTCCGTCAAGTGGCTCACCGAGCGCGTTAACGACTCTTCCTATATACCCTTTGCCTACGGGAATACCTGCTTTTCTATAGCTGCGCTTAACGCGCGAGCCCGAATAAACGTCCTCATCCGTGCCGAAAAGGATACAGCCTATACCGTTCTCACGGATATCCTGTACCATACCCTTTACGCCCGATTCAAAGACGAGAATTTCGCCGTACATCGCGTTATCAAGTCCCTTAATAAAGGCGATACCGTCGCCCACGCTTTCGACGTTTCCTATTTCCTCGGGAGAGGTCGAAAACTCGTAGTCCTCGATTTTTTCCTTCAGTATGGGAATTATTGCGTCGGCGGAGCTGTTCTGTTTCGCAGCTTCCGTTACGCTGTTTTTAATTTCTTCAAGCTTCGTTTTAAGGGAACGGTCATACTGCTTATTACCGATTTTTATAATAAAACCGCCTATAAGCGACTCGTCCTTAACGATTTCCAGCTCGGCATACTTTGCGCCCGTTTTTTTACAGACGAAGTCCTGTAAGCCCTCAAGCTGGCGCTCATCAGGCTCCGTTACGCAGGTAACGACAGCCTTAGCCATAATTTCTTTATTATCAGTCATTGCCTTCACCGTTTAAGAACTCGTCGAAAATAGCGCTGTCGGTCTTTGCGCTTACCGAGCTGCCTATAACCTTCTCAGCCGCCTCGATAGCGAGAGAAGCGAACTCCTCCTTAGAGTCGCGCATCGCCTTCGCGGTATCCTCCTGAATCTGCTTTTCAGCGTCAGCCTTAAGCTTATCCGCATCAGCCTCTGCGTCGCTTATAATACGGTTATATTCGTTATTTGCCTTTACCTTTGCAGCCTTGATTATATCCTCGCACTCAGCCTTACAGCCTGCGATTTTTTCCTCATAATCAACGAGCTTTTTATCAGCCTCGGCGTTCTTTTCCTCAGCCTCTTTAAGCTGAGAAGAAACGAGCTCTTTTCTCGCGTCTATTACCTTTTTTATTCTGCCGAAAAGGAACTTCTTCATAAGCAGATAAAAAACGATAATATCAATTACGCCGAAAACAAAATTCAATACGTCAAATTTAATCATTTCTGTACGTTCCTCTCGTTATTTCAGAAGTACCATAATAAGAATTGCGCCGATAAGACCGTAAATAGCGGTTGCCTCGGCAAGCGCCGCGCCTAAAAGAAGCGAGGTCTGAATTTTTCCCGACGCCTCGGGCTGTCTTGCGATACCCTCTACTGCTTTACCCGTTGCGATACCGATACCGATACCTGCGCCGAATCCAACTAATACTGCAATACCTGCGCCGATTGCTATTAATCCCATAATAAATCTCCTTTATAATTAAGCTGCAGCTTCGCTGCGTTTATTTTTCTTTTTCTTCTTAGGCTTTTCCTCAAGCGGCTCAACCGCCTCGTTAAGATAAAGCGAGGTCAGGAACACGAAGATATACGCCTGAAGCAAGCCGTCGAATATATCGAAATACAGGCTGAAAACGACGGGTATAACAGGAACGTAAATATGTCTTGTTACAATCTTAATCAGCTCCATAATCGTAAACGCGGCAAGGACGTTACCGAAAAGTCGCATACAAAGCGAAAGCGGCTTAGTAAATACCTCCATAATATTAATCGGAGTTATTACGCCCATCGGTCTTGTAAACGCCTTCAGCCTTCCGACGACTCCTTTATCCTTGAACGCCGCGTACTCTACTATAACGATACTTGAAAGCGCAAGCACCGCGGTCATCTGCATACTCTTAGTCGGCGGCTTGAGGAAATAAAACGGCTCAAGCAGAAGCCCGAGAGTATTAGAGATACCCACAAATAGCGCCGTGCTCATAAGCCACGGAATGAATTTATGCACCTTTTCGTCCATCAGCCCTTTGAAAAAGCCCTCAGCCTTTTCGTAGCAAAGCTCAAGAAGCGCCTGTCTTCTGCTTATCTCACCTTCTACCTTAAGGTTACGGGTAAGAATAAGCGCGAGGACTGTCATCAAAACGATAATTACCCACGATACAACGGTTGTTTCGTTAATCGTAAAGGTATGACCGCCGATTTCAAAGCTGAACACATCGTTTATATTCAGCGCCTCGGTAAGCTCCTTCTGTAAGTCAAGCTTCGCCGTGACAGGTGTAAATACCATAAGCATACCTCCAGACCTGTCTAAATTAATAAATATAATTATAGCACCCTTTTCTCAAATTTCAATATAAAAACTGCACAATTTTTTATACACGACTAACAAAATGTTTATAATATACGATACTAAAAATATTTGTTTACTTTAGTGAGAAAATAGTTTATAATAGTATGAAAATTTATATCTATAAGGAGAACGGATATGGCACAGCAGAAAAAAATGGTTGATGCTATTACCTCGATGGACGAGGATTTCGCTAAATGGTATACCGACGTATGCAAAAAGGCGGAGCTTATTGAATATACGAGCGTAAAGGGCTGTATGGTTATACGTCCTTACGGTTATGCGATATGGGAAAACATTCAGAGAATTCTCGACGGAATGTTCAAGGAAACGGGACACGAAAACGTTTGTATGCCGATGTTCATTCCCGAGAGTCTTTTACAGAAGGAGAAGGACCACGTCGAGGGCTTTGCGCCCGAATGCGCGTGGGTTACCTACGGCGGAAGCGAAAAGCTTGAGGAACGCCTGTGCGTACGTCCGACCTCGGAGACGCTTTTCTGTGAGCATTTTAAGAACGTAGTTCACTCTCACAGAGATTTACCCAAGCTCTACAATCAGTGGGTAAGCGTTGTACGCTGGGAAAAGACTACCCGTCCCTTCCTCCGCTCGCGCGAATTTTTATGGCAGGAGGGTCACACTCTTCACGCGACTGCCGAGGAGGCTATCGAGGAAACGGAGAGAATGCTCAACGTATACACGGAATTCTGTCAGAAATACCTCGCTATCCCCGTAGTACAGGGACAGAAAACCGAGAGCGACAAGTTTGCGGGCGCTGAGAGAACCTATTGTATCGAGGCGCTTATGCACGACGGAAAGGCGCTTCAGGCAGGCACGAGCCACTATTTCGGAGACGGCTTCGCGAGAGCGTTCGACATTCAGTTTTCAAACAAGGACAATCAGCTCACTTATCCGCACCAGACCTCATGGGGTATGACCACGAGACTTATCGGCGCTATCATTATGACTCACGGCGACGACAACGGACTTGTTCTTCCCCCGGCGGTTGCTCCGATTCAGGCTATGGTAATTCCGATTGCACAGCACAAGGAAGGCGTGACCGAGAAGTCGGAGGAGCTTTGCGAAAGGCTTAAGAAGGTATGCAGAGCTAAAATCGACCTCAGCGATAACTCGCCCGGATGGAAATTCGCGGAGTACGAGATGAAGGGCGTACCCGTAAGAGTTGAAATCGGTCCGAAGGATATAGAGAAGAATCAATGCGTAGTAGTTACGCGCCACAACAGAGAAAAGACCTTCGTTTCACTTGACGATATCGAAAGCGTCGTACTCGAGAAGCTTGAAGAGGTACGCGACGGTATCTATCAGAAGGCGCTCGAAAACAGAGAAAACAGAACATATATCGCAAGAAGCACCGACGAAATCGCAAAGGCGCTTGAGGAAAACGGCGACGGTTTTATCAAGGCAATGTGGTGCGGCGACGAGGAATGCGAGGACAAGGTTAAGGAAATTACGGGAGTCGGCTCGCGCTGTATTCCTTTTGAGCAGGAAAGCCTTGACGATAAATGCGTTTGCTGCGGCAAGCCTGCAAAGACAATGCTCTACTGGGGCAAAGCATATTAATTATAAGGAGTATTCATTATGTCAGTATTAGTAACGGGCGGACTCGGTTATATCGGTTCTCACACTTGCGTTGAGCTTATTAACGCGGGAATAGATATAGTCGTTATCGACAATCTTTATAACTACAAAAAATCTTCATACGACAGAATTAAGGCGCTTGTAGGTAAGGACTTTCCCTTCTACAGGGTTGACATAAGAGACGCCGAGGGACTTCAGAAGGTATTCGACGCCGAAAAAATCGACAGCGTAATTCACTTCGCAGGTCTTAAGGCGGTCGGCGAAAGCTGTGAAAAGCCGCTCGAATATTTCGACAACAACGTTACGGGAACTCTCGTTCTTCTTGACGTTATGAGAAAGAACGGATGTAAGAAAATAGTATTCTCGTCCTCCGCTACCGTTTACGGTATGAATAACGTATCCCCTCTTACAGAGGATATGCCCGTCGGCGGCGTTACAAACCCCTACGGAAGAACTAAGTATATGATTGAATGTATAATGAAGGACCTCTGCGCGAGCGACAGCGAATGGAGCGTTTGTCTTTTAAGATACTTCAATCCCATCGGCGCTCACAAGAGCGGAACTATGGGCGAGGACCCGAACGGAATCCCGAACAATCTTATGCCGTACATTACTCAGGTAGCTATCGGCAAGAGAGATGAGCTCGGCGTATTCGGCGACGATTACGACACTCCCGACGGAACCGGCGTTCGTGATTACATTCACGTTGTCGACCTTGCGCTCGGTCACGTAAAGGCTGTTGAAAAGGTAAGAGGCGAAAACGGACTCTTTATCTACAATCTCGGCACGGGAGTCGGCTACAGCGTGCTTGACGTCGTTAAGGCGTTCGAGAAGGCGAGCGGAGTTAAAATCCCCTATTCAATCAAACCGCGCCGTGCGGGAGATATCGCCACCTGTTACAGCAATCCCGACAAGGCGTATAAGGAACTCGGCTGGAAGGCTGAGAGAGGAATTGAGGAAATGTGCGAGGATTCGTGGCGCTGGCAGAGCACCAACCCAGACGGATACCCCGATTAATATGAGGTAGAATATGACTTTTGACTACACCTGTCACGGTACCTGCTCGCGCAGCATTACCGTTGACGTAAACGAAAACGACGGCACCATAAACAGCGTTTCCTTTCTCGGCGGCTGTAACGGTAATCTTCAGGGAATTTCGGCTCTTGTAAAGGGTAAGAAAATCGACGAGATTATTCCCGTTCTTAAAGGAATAGACTGTAATTTCAAGGGAACCTCCTGTCCCGACCAGCTCGCAAGAGCGCTTGAAAGCATTGAGGAACAGTTATAATGTTTAAATTAGAGAGTAACCGCATTAAGCGGGAATTCAAAATTGTAAACGGCAATTTCTTCGCAAGCCAGATACTCAACAAGTATTCGGGAATGAGCTTCATACCCGACGGAAACGGCTGTGAATTCGTAATAAGATTCGCTGACGGCGGAGATTTTTCCGCTAAGGGACTCCGCGTTATCGGTTCAAGCGAGGAGAACGGACGGCTTAAGTTTATCTTTGAGGAAACTCAGGGTGTCAGCGTTACGCTTGAATTCTGGGTACACTCTGACGGAAACACGATATGCAAGCAGCTGACTCTTAATCAGAGCGACGAGAGAGTAATAGATTTTATCCATCTTGACAGTATAGGAATTATCAACTCACAGACTCATCTCGGCGTTGACAGGGTTGACGGCTCGATGATTTCGCCCGTTTATATGGCGCTCGGTCAGCCGTTTTATATCGACAGTCTTTTCTTCGGATGCGAGTTCCCCGCGACCGACAACAGAATAGTTCACGGCACGGGCAGAGTTAAATACTATATCGGCAAGTCCGTAGGCAGAGGCTTTAAATGTCCCGTTACGGTTATGGGCGCCGCTAAGGACAATACGGTAACCGAGGTCAAGAAAGCGTTTTTCGACTATCTTGAGTCAATTACGCTTAAAAGCCCTCTTCGCTTTCAGTTTAACTGCTGGTACGATAATTACGATAAAATCAGCGAGAACAGCCTTATTAAGCTTTTCGGCGAAATAAACGAAAGCATTAAGGATAACGGTATACCGCAGCTCGACGCTTATACGGTCGACGACGGCTGGCAGAGCTTTAAGACGGGCTTCTGGGGTTTCAATAAAAAGACCTTCCCCGAGGGCTTTAAGAACCTTAACGCCTTCTGCACCGAAAACGGAAGCAGACTCGGTATGTGGCTGAGTCCGCGCGGCGGATATTCTAAAAATAAGAAATACGCGAAGAAGCTTGAAAAAGCGGGCAACGGCTTTATGAACAAAAACGCGGAGGAAATCTGCGTCGCTTCCCCCGTTTACCTTGACAGACTCGGCGACTTCCTTATCTCCATGTGCGAGGAATACGGTCTCGCGTATCTTAAGCTCGACGGCTTTGCGCTCAAGCCCTGCGAGGAGGAAACTCACTATCACAACACGGGCGGCGCAGACGGTCTGTATTATATTACGGATTTATGGCAAAACTGGATTAAGCTTTTCGCGAAGCTGAGAGGCACGGACGCCGGCAAAGACGTTTTTATAAATATGACAAGCTTCGCTAACCTTTCCCCCTGGTGGTTACAGTGGGTAAACTATCTCTGGCTTCAGAACAGCGGCGACATCGGCTTTTCACCGTGCTTTGACGAGCAGAAAAAATCCGAATGCGAGCTAACTTACCGCGATGCGAGATATTACGACACGCTCAACGTGAGAATGGCTCAGCTTCCGCTTTCGGCGATATATAACCACGAGCCGATTTACGGCAAAAGGGCTGAAATTAATTACAGCGACGAGGAATTCAGAAAGTATCTTTTCTGGAACGCTGCAAGAGGCGCCGGACTCAACGAGCTTCACCTCTCGTCGGATATGATGAGCGGCGCAAAGTGGAGCGCGCTTAAGGAGGCTATGGAATTCAGCCGCGAAAGCGTTGAGCTTATGCGGCGAGGTATGCTTATCGGCGGAAACCCCGAGGACGGAAACATCTACGGATATATCGGCTTTAAGGATAACGAGGGCTTAATCGCGCTTCGTAACCCGACCGACGAGCCGACCGAGCTTACGCTCACCTTTAACTATCTTATGGGCGCGCCGGAAACGCTCAGAAACGCCGTAATCAAAACCGTTTACGGCAAGGAACCCGAAGGCGAAGAGCTCTACGGCTACGACAGCAAGCTCAGTCTTACGCTCGGCGCCGAAGAAATCATCATATTCAAACTAATCGGAGAATAACAATGGAATTAAAAGAAATTAAATGTCCCAACTGCGGCGCGGCTCTTAATGTTGAAAACGACGAAAAAACAGTTAAATGCTCTTATTGCGGCACATCCTTCCCGGCAGAAGAAACACAGGCAGCCGATAACGCGGACGACGCCGAGGCTAAAGACGGCGAAAAGCCCGAGGAAGAGGAAAAGCAAAAGTCGTTTTTAAAGGAAGCGCTCGACTTTTGCCTACCGATTATAATCGCGCTCATAGTAGCTATGCTTCTTAAGAGCTTCGTGTTCGCTAACGCGGTCGTTCCGACGGGCTCAATGCTCGATACCATTCAGCTCGGGGACAGAGTAATCGCAAGCAGACTTGAATATAAATTCAACGAGCCCGAAAGATATGATATTATTATCTTCCGCTTCCCCGACGCAGTAGACGCGGGCGATAATAAAACCTTCTTCGTTAAGCGCGTTATCGGTCTTCCGGGAGAGACGGTAAGTATCGAAAACGGAGTAGTATACGTTACGGGCAAGGACGGAAAGACGATTCAGCTCGAGGACGATTTTATCAAGGAGCCTATGAACGGCAGCTTCGGTCCCTACGAGGTACCCGAGGACAGCTATTTTATGCTCGGCGATAACAGAAATCACTCGGAGGATTCGCGCTACTGGAACAATAAATTTGTTCATAAGGATTTAATCATCGGTAAGGTTAAATTCAGATACTACCCGTCAATAGGTAAGGTTGAATAACAAAATCCGCAGGTCGACGACCTGCGGTTTATTATTATTTCTCTATATAAAAAACTTATTGCGTTAAGTCCTGCATATCCGGTACGAAAAATCCGAAATCGTGTTCATAATGTGCGTTTTTATGCTTTATTATCTTTATATCGCTTTTTTCCCAACCGTATTTTTTGCAAAGCGCAGGCTTAATTGCAATACTCGGATATGCTTTATATGCAATAACGGTAATCAGCAAGACGCTAAATAACACGGTCAATATAATTACTGTCCTTTTTTTCTTATCCATTATCTCAACTCCTC
>JAILGO010000149.1 GCA_024696725.1 Eubacterium sp.
CTCAGGAATTCGTCGTAAACCTTTCCGCAGTCCTCGTCGGATAAATCGTAGCCGAGCTTCGCTACCGCGGAAAGCACGGTCTCGCGGTCGTCGTCCTTAACAAGATTTATGCCCTCAAATTCCGTGCTTACGGTTACGGTCGACTTTTCATTTTTTGCGTTATCGGTAATCCAGTTAATCTGACCGACAATTCTGTGAAGCTCCGTAAAGCGGATTGAAGCGGAAATACCGTAATCAATGCCGAAGTCCTTGATAATTGAGCCGAAGGTATCGAGGCTTACGGTTTCGCCGCCTACGGCGCACTTAACGCAGGTAGCGCCGTTTCTTACGGCGAGGATAGCCTGAGCGGCGGCAAGTCCCGTCTTGTCGGAGCATTTAATGCCTATCGGAACGCCCGTATTTTCGATAATTTCCTTAACGAACTGAGCGAAGTCGTCGGGAAGCATTGAGCCTGCGGTATCGCATACCGTAACCTTCTCCGCGCCCGCTTCGGTAGCTTTTTTAACCGAACTGTAAAGGAAGTCGCGCTCGGCTCTCGTTGCGTCAAGAGCGCAGAATTCAACGGAATAGCCCGTTTTTTGGGCAAGCTTAACCGTCTTTTCAATCCAGTCGAGCATTTTAGCGGGCTTTTTATGGCAGGTATATTCCATACCTACGGGAGACACGGGAAGCTCAATTCTTACCGTGCCCGTCTTTGCGGCGGAAAGCGCCTCCGCGGCGTATTCTATACTTTCCTCGCTCATTCCCGCGCCGACCGATAAAATACTGTTTTTCGTGAACGCCGAAATAGTTCTTACTAATAGGACATCGGTTCTTCTTTCCGTAATCTCCGGCAGCTCGATAACGTCCACGCTGAGCTTTTCAAGCTGACGCGCGATTTCTATTTTTTCCTTGAAGCTGAAGCTGTTGTTTTCTCTGCAGAGCGTTGCGTCTGCAATCTTGATTTTTTTCATAGCCGTTGTCCTTTCATATATAAATTACTTAGGCAAAAATAAACCCCCGAGGCATAATGCCTCAGGGACGAATTAACGCGGTACCACCCTGATTGACTTATAAAAAGTCCTCTCTGCGGGATTCTGTCAAATCCCCTGCCTTGATAACGGGGCAAGCCGTAGTTTCTTACTTAATTCCGAAACTCTGCTCCGAAACGAGACTTGCTTTCCGTCCGTGCCGACTTACACCAGCCGTCGGCTCTCTTCGCCGGATTTAAGAAAACAATTAATTTCTTCATAGCATTTAATATATAAGTGATTAGTCAATATATTATCATAAAGGTTATTTTTTGTCAATATTTTTTTATATAAACATCTATATCTGTTCAAATACAGAAAAATATGGTATACTCATTTTAAGATAATACCAGGAGGAAAAAATATGAAACGTAATTTTAAAGCAGCTTTAAGTATTATTCTTTCCGTAATTCTTATTATAACGGTTTCAGCCTGTTCAAAGGGAACGGCAAAAAATGCAGAGGTAAAGCTTAAGAGCTTCGACGGCGAAAAGGCGGATTTCAGCCTCAATATAGAAAATACCGAGGTACACGGTATAAGCGATATGCTTTACGGCGTTTTCTTTGAGGATATTAATTTCTCGGCTGACGGCGGACTTTACGCCGAAATGATTGCTAACCGCTCGTTTGAATTTACCGGGCTCGCAAAGGACGACGAGATGTATCACTGGGCTGTCGAAGGCGGGGCTGACGCCGAGGTTAAAATCGGCGACAAGGAAAACGCGCTAAATAAAAACAACACGAATTATCTCGTTATTTCAAACTCCTCGTCAGAGCCTGCGGGAGTTAAGAACATCGGCTTTATGGAGGGTATGGCGGTTAAGGCGCAGAATTATAATTTCTCGCTTTACGCGAAAGCGCTTGACGGCTACGACGGCGGTATAACCGTAAGGCTCGACGCGGGCGGCACGGTTTTAGCCGAGGGCAGAATTGAAAAGCTCACGGATAAATGGGAAAAGTATTCGCTCTCACTCGCCTCAAACGCCGAGAAAAGCGAGGACGTTTCGCTTCAGGTTCTTATCGACGGCGGAAAAGCGGCTGTGGATATGGTTTCTCTTTTCCCCGAGAACACGTTTAAAAACCGTGAAAACGGTATGAGAGCCGACCTCGCAGGACTTCTTGAGGATATGAAACCGCGCTTTCTGCGCTTCCCCGGCGGCTGCGTAATAGAGGGCTATGACGAAAAAACCGCTTACGACTGGAAGGCTTCCGTCGGTGCTGACGAAAACGGTAAGCCGCTTGAATTCAACGGCGGATACGGCGACGTTGCCGCAAGGCGTCAGGGCGTTGACCTGTGGACCGATATTAACGCTACGGACGACGAGTGGCCGAGCTTTATGAGCTACGGGCTCGGCTTCTTCGAGTATTTTCAGCTTGCCGAGGATATAGGCGCGGTAGGCGTACCCGTACTTAACGCAGGACTTTACTGTCAGGGAAGAGACGGCAAGGGCGTTAATATTACCTCCGAAAAATTCGCGGGATACGTTGACGATATGCTCGACCTCGTTGAATTCTGCAGAGGCGGTAAAAACACCGAATGGGGCAAGGTAAGGTGCAGCCTCGGACACGACGAACCCTTTGAGCTTAAATATATATGTATAGGTAACGAAAATCACAGCGAGGTTTATTACAGAAGGTATCAGGCGTTTCTCGACGCGCTGAACAAGGCTAAAGCCGAAGCTCCCGAGCTTTATAAGGACATTGAGCTAATCTATTCGTCCGGCGGCGACGACGGTCTTTCGGGCGGAGACGCGTACCTTAACTCATATAAATACGCTAAAAAGCATCTCAGCGGAAAAACCGACGCTACGGAATTCGCGGGAGCGGTCGACGCTCACTATTATAACGAGCCCGAATGGTTTTTAGATAACGCGGACTACTACGACGAAAACAATTATCAGCGCTCCGTTTCAAAAATGACGGACACCGCTTACGGCGGAGCTATACCCGTTTTCGTGGGCGAATACGCCTCGCTTTCAAACAATATGAAATCCGCTCTTTCCGAGGCGGCGTATATGACGGGGCTTGAAAGAAACGGCGACATAGTAAGAATGGCGGCTTACGCTCCTCTTTATTCAAGCGTTACCGCAAGACACTGGGCGCCTAATCTTATATGGTTCAATAATCAGACCGCTCAGCCCTCCGTAAACTACTACGTTCAGAAGCTGTTTTCAAACCATGCGGGAAGCGTGCTTCTTAAATCGTCGCTTGAAGGCGCTTCGCTCGGAGACGCCGACCTGCGCGGCTCGGCAGGAGTAGGAACGTGGCTTACCTCGGCTGAATTTAAAAGCGCAGTTATTACGGATAACGAAACGAACGAGGTGCTTTATCAAAACGATTTTCTCGAAAGCGGCGAAATAAAAAAGAACTGGGAAATCCCGTCGACGGGTAACTTCTTAATCGAGGGCGGCTCGCTCGTTCAGACCGAAACCGAAACCGATTACAGCGACTCGGGCTCGATAGCTTATTACGATAATCCGGAGCTCAGCAATTATACCTACATGGTTACAGCGAAAAAGCTCGGCGGAAAAGAGGGCTTTTTCATTCCCTTTGCCGTCAGGGATAAGGAAAATATGTTCTTCTGGAACATAGGCGGCTGGGACAACACGGTATCGTGCCTTCAGGAAATGAAAAACGGCAAAAAGTCCGGTCAGCTTCCCGGAACGGTAAGGGAGTTCAAAGCCGAGGACGACAGAAGCTACGAGCTTAAAATTACAATAAATAAAACAAATATAAAATGCTACATAGACGGCGAGCTTTATATCGATTATGACGCAAAGACCGCCGAGGCGCAGGCATATCAGACGGTCAGCAGGGACGAAAACCGAAACGTGATTATTAAGCTCGTTAACGTAACGGAAAAAGAAAAGACCTTCGCGATAAACGCAGAAGGCTTTGAGGGGAATTACAGCGCGGAAGCATATATTTTAAATTCCGACGAGCTTACCGACGAAAACGTATTCGGCGAGAAGGAAAAGGCGGCTGTCAGGGAATTCACTCCCGAGCTGCCCGATACAAAATTCAATTACACAGCGCCGAAGTATTCAGTAACGGTAATAGTATTAAAGGAAGCGGATTAATCCGCTTCCTTTTTTCTCTTTTTAAACCAGAATATTATACATATTATAATAACGATAAAGGTTGAATACATCAGCAGCGTTTTTATTGTCGTAAACGTACTGCCGAAGGAAACGAGCCGCGCCGAGAGCTCGCTGCTCTTTAAAAGCATAATACTGCATATATTTTCCGCATAGTCGAACGCCGCAAGCGTTACGGGGAAAATAACAAGCGCGTTCACCCTTTTACACAGCCTTATAATAAGGAAGGTAAAAAAGAGACAGTAGGCTATCGGATAGATAAAGTCGAGCGGAAGCTGAACGTTAAGATAAAGCGCTCTTGCCTCGTCGCTGATATTACTTAAAAACGCGGACGCGTCGTCGAAGCCGTAAGCGAAATTCATATCAAAGCAGCGTATACCCGCCGAAGCTTCTATTTTCGGTATCAGAACGAAATTCATTATTCCCGAAATAAGTGCGGTAAGCGCGCCGCCTGCGATAACCGCGGTTTTTCCTTTTTTACTTAATATAAAATCTTTCATAATATCACCTGAAAACAAGGGAGGGTTTCCCCTCCCTTTTAAATATTAATGAGCGTAGACGAAGTTGTTTTCCTTAACGTTCATAAAGTTTTGGAATACGGTCTTATAAAGCTGAAGGTCGTCCGATTTTTCCTTAAGGATAATCGCATAGTCCTTAGCGTTTATAACTCCGTCGGAATTAAAGTCGATTGCTACGACGGGGATTGTAACCGAAGCGGCGTTAACCGAATCGGCGGTAAAGGATAAGGTTCTTTCAAACGTCATACCGCTGTTTGCTACGATAGTAACCGTCTCGCCGTCGGATACGGTTACGGTAAGCGTTCCGTTTTCGGTTTCGTATTCCTCGCCGTTTACGGTAACAGCCGTGTCAACCGCGTAGCTTCCGCTGTCAACGTCGGGGTCCTCAAGCATTACGGTATTTACGGTAAGCGTATAATCGCTCGGCATCGGTACGCCCGAAAGCTCGATAGCGTTAATACCCGTATTACCCTTGGTAACCTCGAGCGGGTCGTCGAGCTCGTCGCCCTCTACCGTCTCGCCGCCGTTAATGAATACCTTGATATAGAGGTGAGCCTGATTATCGCAGGCGCTCGGAAGCGGAAGGTTATTAAAGGTTTCTACCGTCGTATCGGCTGCGTCGTTACTGATTGCTCTTGCGTTGGACGAAGCAACGTAGGTATAAGACGAGCCGTTCGTTGAGTATGCAACAGCCCAGTCGCGCGGTCCCTTATTGGACGAGAGCTGCTCAAGGTTGAGCGTCAGGTCGGTATAACCGAGCGAGCTTGTATCAATAAGCCAGTAGCCGTTGCCTGCGGGAACGTCGAGATTCTTCGTAGCGGTAAAGATATTGTCAGCCGCCCACGATACCTTAACGCCGTAGGTTTCAGTATAGCTGAGCGTAGCCGTTGTTACGCCGTTCGGACACATAGAGAGCGTACCGGCGTTGGTTCCGCCCGTATTCGACGCGGAAAAGCCGCTTGCGCTTACGTAGGATTCAAACGGCTTCTTATCCGAATACTTGAACTGAGTTACCGTTTCGCCCTTGTAGTAATACTGCTTTGTGTTAATCTCGCTTCGGTCGCTGTCCTCAATATCGCCTGCCCAGACGGATACGTTGTACGGTCCCGGGGACTTCGAATTGAAGGCTGCGGCGGTTGAAATCGAGATACCCGTATCGGGATAGCTTCCCGAAACGATAATATTATTGTTAGTATCGGTTACGATATACTGCATCGGCTCGCCGTCGGGGCTTACGTACTTGATTGTACCCGTACCGAAGTAGCTCGTGCTCTTATTCGTATAAGGCATCTTAAGCTCGCCGTTTTCGTCGCCGCTGATTGTAATATCGTTAATGTAAAGGTTACCCTTTGAAAGATTGTTGTGAAGCGTTTCGCCCGCGTTAGTCTGATTTTCCGTAGTAACAAGTCTTATAAGAACCTGCTTCTGATTATCGCAGGCGCCCGGAAGCGCGGCAAGCGTCATATAGTCGCCGAGCTCCGTCGGAAGAGCGGAATTGCTTATAACGGTATTCCACGTACTTCCGTCAAGGCTGTACTGAAGCGAGAGCGATTTCGGTCCGCTTGAGGTTGTATAAGCCTTACAGGTGAGCTTAACGTTTTCGAAGCCCGCCGTCGAAATATCAAAGGTGTAACCCGAGTCCGCGCTCCAGAGCGCGCCGTCGTCGGGTGAAATCGCGAACGCCCCGTTTTTCTCGTTCCAGAGAGGAACGTACTGTGATACGCCGTCGGTATACGCGGTCATCTTTCCGCTTTCGCCGTAGATACCGCCCGTTGAGAATACCGTAGCGTTAGTTTCGTTTTGCGGATAGGTCTCGTAGCTGAAGGAATTGATATCCGCGCCGCCGTAGGTAAGAGTAAGCGTCGTAACGTCGGATACGATTTCGCCGAACTGCGCGTAAGCCGTTACGGTCTTTGTATCGCCGCTTACGTTAGTGCTGTCAAACGGATTGAATGCTTCGGTATAAAGCTGAGGCGTTGAGCCGTCGACGCTGAAGTATACGTCCGCACCGCCGTTATTATCCTTTACGCTGACGCTGTTGCTGCTGAATACGGTCGAGGTATCGGCAAGCTTTGAATCGGTGGAAACAGTAGGCGCGTCAAGGCTTGTAATAACGCTCTTGGAAACGCCCGTAACCTCAATATTGTTAACCGCCGCGTCGCCGCTCGTCTGATTAACTATTACGTTGATTCCGTTAATAGCCGCGTCCTCACAGACGGTCATTCGGATATATACTCTCGTTTTATCCTCGCACTCCGCAGGGAGCTGAACCTCGTTGAATACCTTAATCATCGTCTTATTATCGGTGATTATATATTCGGTATTTTCAACGGATGTGAAGTTAACGCCGTCAAGAGAATACTGAAGAAGCCAGCTTCTCGGCGCCTTCTTCGTTCCGCCGAGGTATGCGGAGAATTTAATATCCTCATAGCCCTTCGTCGAAACTGAGGTTTCAAAGTAAGGATACTGTCCCCACGCGAGTCCGTCGGTCTTACTTGTACCCATTACGGGGACCTGGTCGGTTTCGTTGGTTCCGATTTGTCCGCCGTAGAGGTCAGCCGTACCCGACCACTTAATCTTCGCGCTTGTGCTTGCGTTAACCGAGGCGCGAAGCTCTGCGGTATCAGCCTTTTCACCGCCCGTAGCCATATAGTAATAGCCCGTGCCGGAAGCGTCTGCGTTTACAAGCGCCTCGGGAGCGGCGGTATAGTCGTAATTCCACTGAGCTATTGACCTTGAATAGCCTGTGGGACGGACTCCGTCGTATACGGTACAGGGGTTAGAGGTAATCTGAGCGTAGCTCATATTCGTTCCGTCGCCCTTGGCGACAACCGTCAGAGCAGTACCTCTGTCGTCATCGCTTACGGTATAAGTCGGCCCGGTTGCGCCGCTTATCGCCGTTCCGTCGGAATACCACTGATAAGTGATAAAGTTATTAACCGTTTCGCCCGAGGCATTGGTTACCTCGGCGGTAAGCACGTCGCCCGAGTAAGCACCGTCGTAGATAGATACGCTACCGCCCGAAAGCGTTCCCTTTGAAATCGTGAACGGGAACGAGGCGGTTCCGGTAAACATACCCTTACCCGTAAGGATAACCTCAGCGTCGTAGCCTACGGCGATATTATTCGCGTATGAGAGCTCATAGTCAACGCCCTCTTCAAGCGCGATGCCGTTATATGTAACAACGGGAACAGGCTTGATTTCGTTTCCCGTACAGAAGTATTCGTCGAAGGGTTCAACCGCCGCGTTGGTAATTGATTTCTGGCTTATCTGTCCGTTAATCCAGGTATTTCTTTTATTCAGCCACTGTGTAAGCGAGCTCGTTACGCTTGAAGCGCTGTAATCGTCGATACTGTGTCTTATACTGTTCATCTTGCCCGACTTTTCAATCGTAGCGGCGTACTCTGCTACGGAGCGAAGCTTTCCGCTTTCGTCAACAGCGTTTCCTAAAAGAATCTGGGTAGCGGGCTGAATAGTGGTAAACCAGTATTTTTCAACCATCGGCCAGAAGTCCGTGCAGTTATTTGCAAGCGCGCCGAAGAAGGTACGGCACATCTTTGAACCTGCGGAATACGTGGTCAAGCCGTCGGACGGCTTCCAGCGGTAAATCGCCATATTCTTAACGTACCAGGTCTGAGCGTTTGAACAGCTGTATCCCCAGCGGGACTGAGAGCCGTTATAATACCAAGCGTGGTCCATATCCCAGATAGGACCTGCGTAAATCATACCGTCTACGCTGTCACTGTCCTTAAAGAAATAGTTAGAGGTAGTAGACGCGTCAAGGTTCTGATAGTATTCCTGTACCCAGTAGAAGAGAACCGCGGACTTTGCGTCAAGCAGTTCGGTCCACTTCTTGCCCTGATATTTCGCCGCGGGAGCGGGATTCGTTTTTGAAATAGTGGTAAGGAGCGGTCTGAACGAGGTGGTTACCGATTTATTCGGTACGACACCGTTATTATATACCGCGCCGCCGAGAGCATAGAGTAAATCGTAGCAGTAATTACACATATCGGTTGATATGTAATCGCAGCTCTTTATAGTCCAGCCCTGGCCGTTATATGCGGAGAAGCCCGCGTTTTCCTTATACCAGCGGTTCGAGATTTCAAGCTCGAATACGTAGCCGCCCGTAACGTCCGACGGACTTGTAAGACTTGACGAATATTTTTTCGCGCCGACGTCGCCGCTCGCGCTTTCGCTTACTGAGGTCGTGCTCGTTCCCGTTAAGTCTTTCGGAGTAACGAGTCCCGTCGTTGGGTCGACCGTACCGTTAGCAAGCTCAAGATTTTCGTAAGCGTCGGTAATATTAATTCTGTTTGATTTAATCTGTACCTTCTCGGCAAGCTGATAGCTGCCGAAATACTGCTGATTGACATAGAGGTCAACCGGCTTCGTATGTACCTGATACGGAACGCCGACGTAATCGGCAAAGTCGTATATAATCTGGTCCTTTAAAAGAGAGGGGTCGGTACCGTCGTCGTTAGCGATTAAGCACCACTTTTTAGCCTTTGGCATACCCTGAAGGCTTGCGGATTCGGCAAGCTTGATATTATAAGGCTTCTTACCCGTTACGTCCCACGTTGCGTTACCGCGTCCGTTCATTTTTGCAAGTTCGCCGTCGTAATCGACCGTTCCGTCGGGCTTCGTAACGAGAATCGTACCGTGGTCGTAGTTGCTCTGATTCGAGTTAATCGAGCTTATAGAGCCCGACGAGGTGTCGATATAGATTGCGCCTACCTCGCCCGACTTCATAGCGTTAACGCTGTAGCTCGTTCCGCCTATAGTAAAGGTATAGCCCTGAGACACGCCGCCTGCGTTAATAGCGGAAAGCGCGTTAGTCGGCTCGCCGCTTGTAAGGGTTGTATCGTCGATTTTTACGGTCGTACCCGAGGGGAACCAGAACTTAAGATTATTACAGTCGGCGTTAGACGGAAGGAAAAGATAGTAGTTGCTTCCGCTTGAAGTCCTTTTATGAATACCTACGGCGCCTGCCATAGTGGTTTTGTTGCCTGATTTAAACGCGGCAACGTCCTCCTGAGTCAGAACGTTTTCGGGGTCCGCCCAGACGTTTAAGAGCGAGCTCTCGAGGCTCTGGGCATCGGGCGCGCCCGAAGCGTATGCAACAAACGGTACCGCGCAGAGCGTGGCAGCGAGTATTGCAAGCGCTGAGATTACGGCTATTATTCTTTTAACTGACTTTTTCATAATTATCCCCTATCTGTTATTAGTGGATTCGATGTCTATTACTGCCGCGCTGCCCTTCCATGCGGTCTTTGCCTTTTTACCGTTGGCAGTAGCTTCATATTCCTTATTCTTCGTTATTCCCGAGGAGGAATAAAGGAATTTTGTACATTTATTCGAGGACTTTTTAACGCCCTTTATTTCAATTATCGCAGGGACCTTACTTTCAAGCGCCGCGGCTTCCGTTCCCCTGCTCGGTTTAACAATCTTACAGGTTATGCTCGGCTGCTTTGAGGCGCTTCCCTGAACTGTTGTAATCCTTTTACCCTCGCCTCTTACGGTACCGCCGTTAATTGCGAAGGTATCCGCAGCGGTACGAACGCAGCCCTTCGGCGCACCGATTTCGGTATTGTTAATTCTTCTTACTTTAAAGCACGCCTTTTCAAGAGCGGTACAGGTTATAGTTCCGCCGTTGATTACTATCGCGTCGTCGGCGTCGATAGCGTCGCAGGCTGAGGAGGTGAGGCTCGCCGAGCCGCTTTCCGCTATAAATTCGTCGCATCTTAAGGCGTCGCCGTTCGTCTTTGCGTAGAGGCTTCCGCTTTCAAGCGTTACCTTACTGTATGAGAAGATTCCTCTTGCGGAGCCGGTAGCAGAAGCCATCGTTGAGGTATTCTCGTTCTGCGCAGTAGTAAGATTAAGACTGAGGTTTCTTATCTTAATACTCTTAGTTGAGCAGATACAGTTGTTAGCGGCTTTAATGCTTGCAAAGGTTGCGGAGCCGTGACCTTTAATCGTAAGCTTTGATTCGTTATAGAGAACGCCGGTTACGCTGTTTGCGCTCGTCTGGAAATAGCTTTTCGTTCCCTCGGGGAAGGAGAGCTGAACGTTCGGCGCAAGGTCGTTATCCGAAATATCCTTAATCTCGTCCGACGCGGTTTCGCTTTCGGTTTCAAGGAAGGAACGGCTCGTAGTAATGCTTTTATCTATAAGCTCAATAATACTTCTCGAATTATTCGTTATCTTAACGTTCTCAAAGCGGAGCTCCGCCTTTTCGGAATTTTTAAGCTTTACGATAATCTTTCCGTGCCAGTCGTCCGTAGTGCTTGTAATCCTGTAGTCGCCGGGCTTTTCAATAAGCACCTCGCCGGTCGAGAGCATAACGTTCGGCGACGAGCATTTAGCTTTTCTGTTTTTCTGAAGCACTATATCGATATAAGTAATCTCGGGCTCGGTAGTCGTAGTAGTCGTATTATTCTTTTTCTTCTTATTTTTCTTTTTATTATTTCCCGTTTGCTTATTCGGAGCGCTCGTGCTTTCAAGCTTGACCGAAGAAGCCGAGGTCGAAGGAGCGGTAGTCGTTTCGCCGGTAACCGAGGTAACGTCGGTTGAAGCCTCACTTGCCGCTTCGGTTACTATTTCGGTCACAGCCGAGCCGTCGGGCGTTGTTACCGCAGAGCCGTCGGTATTGGTTACAACCTCGATTGTGGTCGTTCCCGTCTCCTCAGTGTTACCCGAAGGCACGGCGCTGCAAGCCGAGAACGTACATACAAGCAGAGCGCCGCAAAGCAAAACGGAAATTAGCTTTTTATTTATCATATTTTCACCTGTGGTTTACTGGAAGTGGAAGGAACGGTTAGTCGTTTCGGTAGAAAGCTGAATCTTAAGGTTACCGTTAAGAACTCTCAGGTCGTCAATCATTTTACGGATTTCGGAGGGGTCATTCATTGTAACGTCGAAGGTTATTTCAAAGAGTGCGCCGAAGTCAACGCTCTTAACGCGCTTCATTTCAAAACGCTTAGTGTACTTTTTAAGCGTTTCGTCGAAAGCGCCCGCATAGTTAAGCGTTTCGGGAACCGTGATTTTAAGCTCAAAGCGGTTTCTGTCTCTTCCCGCGAAGTTTGTGAAGTGAAGCACGAGGATAATTACGCCGAGAACTACTACCGCAATAATCGCGTAAATCCAGTAGCCGAGTCCGCAGGTAAGTCCCATAGCAACGCTGAGAAATACGAAGGCAATATCCTTCGGGTCGCCGGGCGCGCTACGGAAACGAACGAGCGCGAACGCACCCGCGAGTGAAAACGCGGTAGCGACGTTATTTCCGATTACAAGGATTACCATACCTACGATAGGCGCAAGCAGGATAAGCGAAACGCAGAACGCCTGGGAATAGCCTTCCTTTTTATGAGTAAGTAAATAAATAAGGCTGATAAAAAAGCCGATTGCCGAGGCTGATACAAGAACCGTGAGAACGCTTTTCCAGTCAAGGTTAGTCGCCCAGTCTCCGCTCGTTACATTATATAAGAAATCCTCCATTATTAATCCTCCTAATCTTCAAAGAAGTCGAAATCTATCTGTTTACCGTTTTTATCGGTTAAATAATAATTAAGCTTTCCGTCCTGGCTGTCACGTTTATAACGCACGCCGTATTTTGAAAAGCCGCGGCTGTAGAGCTTATTTTCGCTCAGTATCGCCGTCATCCACAGCGGCATAGCGCCGAGAATTTTTATCTCCATAATATACATATCGTCGGGAAGCAGCAGCTCGTCCTCGTCGCTTTCGCCGAAAACGAAATTACTTCGCCGCGTACGCACGTTACGGTCAAAGGTCATACGAAAATTTTTATCCTCCTTACCGAAGAGGGCAAGCCGGTCGTACTGAACGTAAAGCGCGGGCTGCACCTTATTCATTTTAAGGAAATAGGCAAGCTCCTTAGCCACCTGGCCCGAAAGGTAATTTTTCGTTTCGGGTAAAACTCCGTCATTAACGAAGGGTTCAATCTCACGAAGCTTTATTTTAATCCGCCGTTTATTACCGACCTTTTCGCTTTTTTTCTTAAGCTCCATAAACACGGTATCCTCGGGGTCGGTCACGGGATAGTAGGAGCGTATTCTCATTTTTTCCTTATAAGTAAGTCCCTGAGAGTTAGAGCGGATTACGTCGTGATTTACCGTATCATAATAAATACTGTATATCCGGTATTCCTTACCGCCTATACAGTACTCGTCAAGCTCCATACGCTCGAGAAGCAGCGGCAAAATCTTATCAAGCTGTTCCTTTGTAATAAGATACTTTTTTTCGTATCGTTTAAAGGTTGAAATCGCCGTATAACCACCTCCCCGAGAAAGCAAGCTTCCATAACAGTCTATTATTAATAAATTATTCATAATTAT
>JAILGO010000164.1 GCA_024696725.1 Eubacterium sp.
TACAATCGTCCAGAACCCGTAGCCCTTCGTACTGTATACGCTTTTATCGAACTCAAGCTCGTCAAGCTTTTCAGTCTGTACGATACTGAAATCGTTATCAATTACATTATTTTCTCCGCTCCATCTGTAAGCAATCGAGCCGTCGGTTGTAACGAGGTAATTTCCGTTTTCGTCCTTGTGTCTGTTCTGTAAACGAATTTCGTCCTCAATACTGTAAAAGTCTTTTTTCCCGTAGCAGTAGTATCTTGCGTATGCTGAGGTGTTCATTCTGATTTGAGGGTTTTTATATATTACAACATAGTCGTATCCGTTTTCCTCTGCGAAATCGAGACATTCAAAAAACGGGTCGCCGTAATTCTCCTGCTCAAGACTTGCCTCGGAAGTTGTTTTAACCTGCGGAATATATGAGAATACGAAAACGCCCGAAAATACAAGAAGCGAGAGAGCTAAGTAAATGCTTAGGAATCGTTCGTATTTTTTGATTTTTAAGAAGCGCGAAAGCTCAACGAAGCCGATTGAAACGATAATAAGAATAAGATAACTCAGAACTCCGTATCTGTAAAGCGAGCCGAGATGAGGCTCGTTTACAAAAGCGCAGAACGCCGTTATTCCCGAAAGGGAGCTTACCGCAAAGAGCTTTGCGGTAAACGGTAAATCCGTTCTTTTCTTAACTGTGTCGATAACTACCTT
Source organism: Eubacterium sp. (assembly GCA_024696725.1). Taxonomy (GTDB): domain Bacteria; phylum Bacillota; class Clostridia; order Oscillospirales; family Acutalibacteraceae; genus Eubacterium_R. The sequence goes on from JAILGO010000164.1 coordinate 691, forward strand.
TGCAAAGCCTAAAACGCCTATAACCCCTGTTAAAAGGAAACCGTAGCCGAAAAGATTTGAGCCGAGGCCAAGAGCGCTGTAATCGTTTAAAACGAGAAGCATAAGCGTTGAAAGCAGATTCGTAAGTATAGTAATGATTATATTAGATGCTCCATCCGATACAAACGCCGTGTCCGAGCCTCTCGCGTAACCGGGCATAGCGCTGAAGCTGAAGCCGAAAAGAGTGAAGTCCCTTAAAAAGCCCGTAACAACAAGTCCCCAGAGAATAAACGGGAGCGCGACCGTAAATACCGTTATAACGCTGATAACCGTATTTTTTATACTGATTTTCTTCTTGATTAGCAATATAAGGTAAAGCGAAATAAGTAAAAACGGTAAAAGAAGAACCGACGCAATGTAACAGTAAAAGCCGAGCGAAAAGAAAACGCAGGCAAGTATATAATACCTCGTCTTATTCGTATTCAGCGCTTTGGCTGTAAACATAAACGCAATGATTATCAGGTGACCGAGATAGTTGCAGTCAAGCACGTACGCGCCCGAATAAATCATCCACGGACATACCGCAGCGAAACCGATAAGCGCGATAACGTGTTTTTTGTCGGTAAATACGGTTTCGGCGAACCGCCATATCGCAATCAACCCGATTATGCTGAATATAAGTGCGGGGAGCCTAACCGCGAAGAGATTTTCGCCGAATATTTTAACCGAGAGGGCGGTGAGGTACGTCGAAAAAGGCGACTGACCGCCTATAACCCAGTTATCAAAATACATGGGGAGTCTTTCGCCGTTGATATCGGTTAGCTTATCCGCGAGCGAATACGCGTTAAGAGAGGTTAAAACCTCGTCGCAGTTTCTTCCGCCGATAAAAAGATTGATTATAAAGACCGCGATTCTTATTACTGTTCCGAATATAACAAGATAAACGGGAGCTTTTTCCTTATCCTTCACAGTGAACTTCATATTTTACCGTCCTGCATAATCGTTAATATAATAATAACAGATTATAAATTAATAGTCAAATATATAAGCACCGCTTCGGAATTGCTCCGCGCGGCGCTTAATGCTTTTTACTGACGGTAAAATACTAAAGTGAATACTGTACGGTCGCCGCCGCCGAGTCCTGTGTTCTTTGCGACAGTGGTTGTCATATCTGCAAGTACCCAGCCCTGCGATGCCCATTTGTTGAGCTCGTCGTCAAGAGCTGAAAGGTTCTTTGCATCGTGACCGATGAACTTTTCTTTAAGAACTACCTGTGTTGATTTGTACTGCATAATGCTTCTCCTTTCAAATTTTCAGTAATCTGATTATATCATTTTCCGCTTTTTTATTCAAGTTACTTCAAAACTTAAATTAAAAGCACTGCCGAAGCAGTGCCCTTTTATAAGAATGTTAACTATTAACCGAAATAACGCTTAAGAAGTCCCTCGAAAGCCATACCGTGTCTTGCTTCGTCGCGTGCCATCTCATGAACGCTGTCGTGGATAGCGTCGAGACCGAGCTCCTTAGCTTTTTTTGCAAGGTCTGTCTTGCCCTGAGTAGCGCCGTTTTCAGCCGCAACTCTCATCTCAAGGTTCTTCTTGGTCGAGTCTGTTACTACCTCGCCGAGCATCTCCGCAAAGCGTGCAGCGTGGTCAGCCTCCTCGTAAGCTGCCTTTTCCCAGTAAAGACCGATTTCGGGATAGCCCTCTCTGAAAGCTACTCTCGACATAGCAAGATACATGCCGACCTCTGAGCATTCGCCGTTGAAGTTGTCGCGAAGACCCTGAACGATTTCCTCGTCAACGCCGTCGATAATTCCAACCTTGTGCTCTGCAGCCCAGGTCATGTCTCCGCCTTCTTCTCTTTCGAGCATTTTAGCCGAGCAGATAGGACAAACGTCGATAGGCTCGTCGCTTTCAAATCCGCATACGGGACAGTAATATTTCTTTTGCATAATAATTGCTCCTTTAATATAGATTTTGAAGTTTTATCCTCATAGTGATTATACAGTTTTTCGCTATAAAAATCAATCTAAATTTTGATAAATTATTGACAAATCGGATATTTTAAACAATAATGAAAAAAACGGCTGTTTACGGCGCTTGACGGATAAGTGAAAAATGTTATAATTAATGTGTATTAAATTTCAGGGGGGCTGCTTATGTATGACAGAATTTACGGCAGTAATAATGAGCCGCTTAAAATTCAGTTTATAACCGACGTTCATTATTATTCAAGAAAAAACGGAATCGAAGGACCTGCTTATGACAGAGAAGAGGCAAAGAGTCAGCAGGTCATCAAGGACAGCGATATCGTTATAAAAAGAGGTTTCGATATGCTCTGCGAGGATACCTCGACCGATATCGTCGTTCTCTCGGGAGATACTACACGAAACGGCGAGTATACCTCTCACAAGGAGTTTATTGAGCTTCTTTATGACCTTAAAAAAAGAGGTAAGCGCGTCTATGTTATTACCGCTACCCACGACTACCGCGGAAACGGCGAGGGAAGGGGATTTGACGGCGAGGAGGTTATCGGCGTACCCGCGGTTTCCGACAGAAGCGACCTCTGGGATATGTACTACGATTTCGGTCCGAGCGAGGCAATCGCGACCTACCGCGAGCAGATGTGCTACGTCGTTCAGCTTGCTCCCGGATACCGTCTTTTCGCGCTTAACGACGACTATAATTTCCGTCCGGACCCGAACGGCGGCTCGGGCTTCAGCGAGGGCTGTGAAAAATGGATTCTCGAGCAGCTTGAGGACGCTCATAAAAACGACCAGTTCGTAATCGCGATGACTCATCACCCGATGGTATCCCCGTCGCCCTTCTATTCGATTATCGGCAAGGGCGATATGCAGAAAAACCACGAGGTAACCCGTGAAATGTTTGCCGACGCGGGTCTTAACGTTATGCTTTCGGGTCATACCCACGTTCACGACGTAAGCTATATTACTACTGAAAAGGGTAACCGTTTTTACGATATCGCCTGCGGCGCTCTTATCGGCTGCCCGCCGGCAATGCGTACCGTTACGATAGACCCGAAAAATGCAGAGGTAAGGTACGATACTACGCTTATTGATAACGTTCCGGGGCTTGATACGGGCGGAAAATCCTTCCCCGAGTATATGAAGGGCTTTTTCTTCGGTATGCTCGGCGGAATCGTTGACTCACTCGCTAACGACTATGACCGCTTTACCGAAATGGCAGGCGCGTTTTCGGTAAAGCCCGAAAAGGCGAAAAGGCTCAAGCCCGTGCTTCATCCCGTCGGAAAGTATCTTAATAAGCTTACCTTTAAGAGAATATGGAGAGTCTGTAAAAAGGAATGCGGACTTTCAAAAGCCGACATTGCGGATATTGCCGATAATAAGGTCGTTGACTTTATTCTTGAGCTGGTTCAGAATCTCTACTGCGGCGATTCGCCTTACGGTCCCGAAACAAGAGAATATAAGCTTACCTGCGGCTTCCTTAACGTAATAGACAGCTTTCTTAATACGATTCGTATGCCGATAGGTAAGTTCCTTAAGGGCGCGAAGAGCGTCCGCTCTCTTGTTGAGCCGCTTCTCTGGAACAGCGGCTACTGCGACGCTGAGGGTACGCTTCCTCTTTATCCTGTTTTTGACGACGAAAATCCGGCTCCTCCGGAGATGTTTGAGGTTAAAGAATTCGACGACCCCGTTAAGCCGAGCAAAAAGGGAGCAGGCATACTGCTTATCGTTATATTGCTTGTTCTCGCCCTGCTCGCAATAGTCGTCGGCATAATTGCGCTTCTGGTTTTGGCTATAATTCTGTTAATAGGCTTATTCTAAAAATATTGTTGCATTAACGCCTTTTAACTGTTATAATGATAATGTTAAATTTTTTATGTAAGGAGTATTTAACTATGGCAGATGAAAAGAAAAAGATTTCTCTCGGCGGAATAGATAACGCCGCAGCGGAAAAGGGCTCGTTAATGAAGACGGTATGGCAGTTTGTTAAGTTTATCGTAGTAAGCGGTATCGTAACAATTATCCAGCTTTTATTAGCTTACCTTCTTCCTTTTATCTTTGATATGGAAGTGTTTAAAGTAGCTCTTCCCGATTTCCTCAGAACAATCTTTAACCCGAATATTATATTTAATATTGGAGACGCCGCAACTCTTGAAGCGGTTGACCCGAAGGTGCTTAAGGATATCGGAAAATATGTTATTGATGCAGCTGTTGTTAATCAGAACGGCATTCCCGCTCTTGTCGGTATCATTACATGGGGATATACTCTTCCGTTCCTTCTTTCAAACCTTATTGCAAATATCTACGGCTACATTCAGAATAAGAAGACCACCTTCAAGTCTGATGCACCGAAGATTATGTTTGTTATCTATATTTTTATTATGATAGCGCTTATTCTGTTCTCAACCTGGTTCCAGGGCTGGCTTTACGGCGTAATCTGTTCCAATCTTCCTAAGTTTGTAGGTCTCGCAAGACTTGTTGCTGCAATGGCTGCAGGCTTTGTACAAATGATATTCCTTTTCCCGATGGAAAAGTTCGTTCTCTTAAGAGAAAAGAAAGACCCCGCAGAAGACAGCGCGGAAGCTGCTGCGGCTGCTGTGGCTGAAACCGCAGAGGATGTTGCCGACGCAGAATAATTTATACAATAATTAAATAAGGGAGGGTTTTACGCCCTCCCGTATTTATGATTTATCGCAAATACCAGAGGAGAAAAAATATATAATGAAATCATATTTTAAAAGAATCCTTCACGGTGAAAACAGCCCGAAAAAATGGGAGCTTGTGATTTGGTGGGCTGCAAGAACCGTGCTTATAGCAACCCTTGTTCATGCACTGTTTTTTAACAGAGCGGAGGACCATACAAAGATGGCGCTCCAGGTTGCCGGAAATATGCTCGGTCAGTTCGTATGGGAGATTCTTCAGATTAGCCCGAAAAAGAGCTTTTTAAGACATATTCCCGCTTATATTCAGGATATAAGCGCGCCTGCTCTTATCGGCGGAAGTCTTTTCGGCGCTTATCTTAATTTCTATTACAGCGCTCCGGTTCTTGATATCGTTATGCACACCGTAGGCGGCGTTGCCTGTACCTTAATCGGTTACGAGATTTTTACCGCGATGGAAAAGCGCGATATTGAGCAGGGAGATACCGCTTCAAGCATTTCCGTTATCGTATTCGGCGCGTGCTGCTTCTCTTTTGTCGCAGGTAACGCGTGGGAGCTTTTCGAGTTTACCGCCGACCAGCTCAATCCCGGTCATCCCGGCGACGCTCAGCACTGGTCGTACGACCTTGCCGTTCAGGCTATCGAGGAAGCGAAGGCTCTCGGTAAAACTATCGACCTCCCGAACTTTATCGCTCACCGTGACTCGGTAAGATACGGCGTTATAGATACTATGGAGGATATGATTTGTAATACCGCCGGCGGTATTATCGGCTGGATTCTTCTGAAATTCGTTCCTTATCATCACATGGACAGATTAAGAGAATTAAAAGAAAACAAAAAGAAAGAAAAAGTAAATTCATAATTTTTGCTTGACAAATGCTCAGGGCTGTGGTAATATATTCCCACAATAAAGCAGAACGCACCCGTTCTCCCCTTAAGCGTTTAGTAAAAAGGGTAATACTTTTTTCAGTTATCGGATTAAGTACGGGCGGACTGCGCTCGTACTTATTTTTTAATTCTTAAAGGAAGGTGTTTGTTATCAGTAAAGAGGCTCCTCAGCTTAACGGCGATATTAAGGATAAGGAAGTCCGCGTAATTTCAGATACAGGCGAGCAGCTCGGCATTATGAGCGCAAAGGACGCTCAGAAAATTGCTGACTCGAAGGGCGTAGATTTAGTAAAAATCGCTCCTCAGGCTAAGCCGCCGGTTGTTAAAATTATGGATTATTCCAAGTATCGTTATGAACAGTCTAAGCGTGAAAAGGAAAACCGCAAGAACCAGAAAATTGTTGAGATTAAAGAAATCCGTCTTTCGATAAACATTGATATCGGCGATTTCAATACAAAGGTTAATCAGGCGCGCAAGTTCCTTTTAAAGGGCGATAAGGTTAAGGTGTCAATCCGCCTTCGCGGACGTGAAATGGCTCATGCCGACCTTGCCGAGAATAACTGCAGACGCTTTGCGGAAGAGCTTGCAGAGGAATCGACTATTGATAAACAGCCTAAGCTTGAGGGCAGACAGGTGCTTATGTTCCTGAGCCCGAAGGTTAAGAAACAGTAATAATTTTACGGAGGAATAAATTATGCCAAAAATTAAGACACACAGCGGCGCAAAGAAGCGCTTCAAGACAACCAAGAGCGGCAAGGTTAAAAGGTCTCATGCCTATACCTCGCATATTCTTACAAAGAAGTCCACAAAGCGTAAGAGAAATCTTCGCAAGCAGGTTGTTGCCGACGAAACAAATCAGAAGCAGTTAAAGAGACTTGTTCCTTACAAATAATTCGTAAGGTTTTCATTATTCCGAAAGTGAGGTAATTAACTATGGCAAGAGTAAAAGGCGCAATGATGACGCGTAAAAGAAGAAAAAAGGTATTAAAGGCAGCTAAGGGCTACTACGGCTCAAAGCACGCTCTTTTCAAGACAGCGAAGCAGGCTGTTATGAAGAGCGGCCAGTATGCATATATAGGAAGAAAGCAGAAGAAGAGAGATTTCAGACGTATCTGGATTACCCGTATTTCTGCTGCCTGCAAGGCTAACGGTATGAATTATTCTACCTTTATGAACGGTCTTAAGAAGGCAGGAATCGACCTTAACAGAAAGATGCTCTCGGAAATCGCTATTTCCGACCCTGTAGCTTTCACAGCTCTTACTGACGCAGCAAAGGCTGCTTTATAATCGAGAAAAGCCGCGGTATAATTCCGCGGTTTTAGTTTTGATAAAAGGGGAGTAACTATGCTTAATAATAAATGGTTCCGTGCTGCGATTCCCGCACTGCTGATACATTGCTCAATAGGTACGGTTTATTGCTGGTCAACCTTTAAAGAGGCTATTGCCGAAAAAATCGGAATGTCTACCTTTGCTGTGGGCTGGGCGTTCTCGCTCGCGATTTTCTTTCTCGGTATGTCCGCGGCGTTCGCGGGTAAAATGGTGGAAAAGGATATTCATAAATCCTCTCTTATTTCCTGTCTTTGCTTTACCGCAGGTATGCTCGGAACGGGCCTGTTTATTCAGTTCACAACGGGAGTCGTTGCTCTTATCGGCGTGTTTGTATGCTACGGCTGTATAATGGGAATAGGACTTGGTATCGGCTATTTAACGCCCGTTAAAACGCTTATGCTGTGGTTTTCGGAGCAAAAGGGACTTGCTACGGGTATTTCGATTATGGGCTTCGGACTCGCAAAGGCTATCGCGACTCCGATTATGGAAAAAATCCAGTCGAGCCTCGGTATATCCGCTATGTTCTATATTCTCGGCGGCGTATATTTTCTTATGATGATGCTCGGCCATTTTCTCCTTAAAAAGCCCGAAGGCTGGGTTGAACCCGACGACGAGCGCTCTTCCTTCAGACCGCTTGATATGTTTAAAAACAAGGTCTTTCTCGGTATATGGCTTATGTTCTTTATAAACATTCACTGCGGACTCGCGCTTATTACTTATGAAAAACAGATTATCGGTACGGCGTTTGCAGGTACGGCGGCGCTTGCGGCTATGGTTAGTATAATACCGTCCGTTACGGCTGCGTTTAACGCGCTCGGAAGAATAGGCTATTCAACGGTTTCCGATAAAATGAAGGATAGAAATACCGTCTATAAAATAATTTTTACAAGCTGTATTGCGGTAACGGTTGCAGCGCTTGTTCCGTTTGCTATTACTAACGGAAGCAAGTCGGTAATCCTCGGCGCGCTTGTAATTATCCTTCTCTGCCTTGTAAACCTCGGCTACGGCGGCGGCTTCTCAACGCTTCCCGCGCTTCTGAGCTCAAGATTCGGTATGGATAAAATAAGTAAAATCCACGGGCTTTCGCTCTCTGCGTGGGCTGTTGCGGGTATTACGGGTAACAATATGAGCGAGCTTATTCTTAAGTCAACGGGAAGGAAGTACGACTATATTCTTATAGCGACCCTTGTCCTTTATACCGCCGCTCTTGTTATCTGTTTAACGATGGTAGGTAAAAAATCAAAAGAACAGTAGAAAAGAATAATTGCCGTTTTGTAGATTATTTACGAAGCGGCTTTATTTTTTTACCGAAAATTTTATGAATTTAAGTATTGAAATTTTTCCATTATAATGTATAATAAAATATATTATTTATATAGGGCGACTGTGATTGTTTTAAACGAAACGGAGCAAGGCTCAAATTTTTAGCACAGCGGAGATGTGTATGGAAAGAATCACAAGCAAAAATAATCAACTTGTTAAGGATATCAAAAGGCTTATAACCTCCACGGGCGAAAGGGCTGAAAAAAAGCTTTTCGTGCTCGAGGGAGCGAGGCTTTGCTTTGATGTCCTTAATTCTGCGTATAGGGTAAAATATTTTCTTATTACCGAGTCCGCTCTCGGCGCGTATCCCGAAAAAGCGAAGAAGCTTGAGGCGGTAAGCGAGAAATCGTTTATTATCTCCGACGAGGTCGCAGATAAGCTGAGCGATACTAAAACCGCTCAGGGCGTGTTTGCGGTATGTCCTGTAAGAGAAAGCGAAGCGAAGCTTACCGATAAGCTCATAGCCCTCGATAACCTTCAGGACCCCGCGAATATCGGCGCGGTGTTCAGAACGGCTGAGGCGCTCGGCATTAAAACCGTAATTACCTCTAACTGCTGCGATATATATAATCCTAAAACGCTCCGCGCCTCAATGGGCGGCGTACTGAGGCTTGATACCGTTGACTGTAAGAGCCTTTCGGATATGCTCGTGTCGTTAAAAAACGACTACAGGGTGTATTCGACCGTTCCCGACGCAAGCGCTGAAAAAATAACCGAAACCGATTTCAGCGGAAAATGTATCTGCGTTATAGGTAACGAGGCTAACGGAGTCAGCGAAGAGGTAAAGGCTGTGTCCGACTCTCTGATAACCGTTCCCATGCAGGGTAACGCCGAAAGTCTTAACGCCTCCGCAGCTGCGGCGATTGTTATGTGGGAAATGCTGAGGTAGTCCGATGGATATTAAATATTGGGTATGGCTTCAGCTCTGCCTCGGCGCAGGCGCCCGCTTTAAACCGATAATAGAGGAATTCGGCTCACCCGGGGAGCTGTATTCAAATAATGTAATCGACTGGAAAATGAGTCCCGTTCTCAGCCCGTTTCAGACCGATAAGCTTTCCGGATGCTCGCTGAGAGATGCCGAGCAGGTAATTATGGACTGCGATATAAACGGCTGGGACATAATCTGCTATGAGGACGAGCGCTATCCTCAGAAGCTTCGGGAAATATCTAATCCGCCCGCGGTTCTTTATGTGGACGGTAAGCTTCCCGAGCTTGATAAATATGCTACGGTAGGCGTTGTCGGAACCCGTAAGGCTTCAGGCTATGGAATGACGGCGGCAAGACTAATGTCTAAAGGAATAGCTCACTGCGGCGGAATAATCATAAGCGGCGCGGCTCTCGGTATAGACAGCGCGGCGCATAAGGGCGCGCTTGAGGCTGACGCGGTAACCGTAGCGGTGCTCGGAAGCGGCTTCGGCACGGGATATCTTAGGGCGAACAGCGGATTAAGACAGGCTATAAAAGAAAAAGGCGCGCTGATAACCGAATTTCCGCCTTATATTAAAGCTAACCGAACGACCTTCCCGATGAGAAACAGAATTATAAGCGGCTTGTCCGACGGACTGCTCGTGGTTGAAGCAGGGGTAAAGAGCGGCTCGCTTATTACCGCACAGCACGCAGCGGAGCAGGGAAGAGATGTTTTCGTTATTCCCGCTTCGATTCTTGATTATAATTTTTACGGAACGAATAAGCTCATTGACGACGGCGCGGCGGTAGCTACCTCTCCCGAAATCATACTTGAGCGTTATGAGTCGGCTTACCGAACTCTCGATATGTCGAAGCTTAAAACAATCCGTGAGCTCGCCGAGGACGGAGTGCAGGAGGAAAGACTTAATCAGCTTTCCTTTGAAAACATCCGAATGCAACGCGCCGAGCGCCTTCACCGTGAGGAAAAAGCGCTTCAGCTTGAGGGAAACGAGCTTAAGGTCTATAACGCGCTTGAGGAAAAGCTTCAGCCGATAGACCTGATTATCGAAAAGTCGGGTCTTGAAGCTCCTAAGGTGCTTGCCGCGCTTACGGTGCTTGAAATGAAGGGTATAATTGAAAGCGCTTCGGGCAAGCAGTATATGATAAAGTAAATTACCGAAAGGATATAAATATAATGTCAAAACTGATTATTGTGGAATCGCCTGCAAAGGCAAAAAACATTAAAGGCTATCTCGGAAAGGGATATGATGTAATCGCGTCGATGGGACACGTCCGCGATTTACCTGCGGCAAGACTTTCCGTAGACGTTGAAAACAACTTTGAGCCTAAATACGCGATTATTAAGGGAAAGGAAAACTTTGTTTCGGACCTTAAGAAAAAGGCTGACAAGGCGGACTACGTTTATCTCGCAACCGACCCTGACCGCGAGGGAGAAGCAATTTCATGGCATCTTGCGAGTATTCTCGATTTAAATTTAAACGAGAAGAACAGAGTAACCTTTAACGAAATTACAAAAACGGGCGTACAAAAGGGTATGGCGTCGCCGAGGGAAATTGACCTCGACCTCGTTAACGCTCAGCAGGCGCGCCGTATTCTCGACAGACTTATCGGCTATAAGCTGTCCCCGTTTGTAAGCCAGAAGATAAGACGCGGACTCTCCGCAGGAAGAGTGCAGTCCGTGGCGTTAAGACTTGTCGTTGACCGCGAGGAGGAAATCAGAGCCTTCGTACCCGAGGAGTATTGGTCGATTGACGCTAAGTTTACTAATCCTCCCGAGCGTAAGGTGTTCTCCGCAGTTCTTTCCGAGGACCCTGAGGGCAATAAGCTTAAGCTCGGAAAAAAGAATATTGAAAATAAAGAAATGAGCGATAAAATTCTTGCCGACCTTGACGGCGCTGAATATACCGTTAAGTCCGTTAAGAAGGGCTCAAGAAAAAAGAGCCCGACTCCTCCGTTCATTACCTCAACGCTTCAGCAGGAGGCGTCCCGCCGTCTCGCGTTCCAGGCCAAAAGAACGATGAAAGCCGCCCAGGAGCTATATGAGGGCGTTGACATCAAGGGTAAGGGCACTATGGGTCTTATTACCTATATG
>JAILGO010000003.1 GCA_024696725.1 Eubacterium sp.
TTATTGCATTAAAGCGCTAAATCTGTTATAATTCTAAACATCTTATTGAAATCTTAAAAAACAGGAGGAAAAACTATGACAAAAGCACAAATAGGAATAATGATTTCAATCGTTCTTTATCTTTCCGTTGTCGTTCTTATCGGCGTTATCTATTCGCGCAAAACCAAGAACGTCGGCGACTTCTATCTCGGCGGAAGAAAGCTCGGTCCGCTCGTTACGGCTATGAGCGCCGAGGCTTCGGATATGTCGAGCTGGCTTCTTATGGGTCTCCCGGGCGTTGCGTACCTCTGCGGTATTGCCGACGCAGGCTGGACGGCGATAGGTCTTGCGGTAGGAACTTATTTCAACTGGCTTATCGTTGCTAAAAAGCTTCGTAACTATTCCGATAAAATCGGTGCGATTACCGTACCCGATTATTTCTCGCTCAGGTATAAGGATAAAAGCAATGCGCTTATGGCTGTTGCCGCTCTTGTAATCATCGTTTTCTTCGTTCCCTATACCGCTTCAGGCTTCGCAGCGTGCGGTAAGCTTTTCGGTACGCTCTTCGGAATCGACTATCATATAGCTATGGTAGTTTCCGCGATTATTATCGTAGGCTACACCTCTCTCGGCGGCTTCAACGCAGCTTCGACCACCGACTTTATTCAGTCGATTATTATGAGCGTCGCGCTCGTTATAGTTCTCTTTTTCGGCATTTCACAGGCAGGCGGAATGGGCGCCGTTATAGATAACGCGCAGTCTCTTTCGGGCTACCTTACTATGTTCAAAACTCACGACGCGGCAACAAATACCGCCTCGCCCTACGGCGTGCTTACAATCTGCTCAACGCTCGCATGGGGACTCGGATATTTCGGTATGCCTCATATTCTTTTAAGATTTATGGCTATCGAAAACCCGAAGAAAATTGCGCTTTCACGCCGCGTTGCTTCCGTATGGGTTGTAATTTCAATGGCTGTTGCCGTTATTATCGGTATCGTAGGTCTCGGTATGGTTAAGAACAACGCGCTCGGCGCGCTTGAGGACAGCGAGACAATAATCGTTCAGATTGCTAATCTTCTTTCACAGAGGGGTATTATATTCGCGCTTATCGCAGGCATAATACTTGCAGGTATTCTCGCAAGCACGATGTCTACCGCCGACAGCCAGCTTCTCGCCGCCTCCTCGTCAATGAGTGAAAACATTCTCGGCGGCGTATTCAGGCTCAAGCTCGGCGAAACCGCACAAATGGTGGTTGCGCGCGTTACTCTTATAGTTATTTCGATTATCGGCGTCGTTCTCGCGTGGGACAGCACCTCGAGCGTATTTAAAATAGTATCCTTCGCATGGGCGGGCTTCGGCGCTGCGTTCGGTCCCGTTATGCTGCTTTCGCTCTTCTGGAAACGCTCGAATAAGTACGGCGCTATCGCGGGTATGCTCGCGGGCGGAATTATGATTTTCGTATGGAAATTTGCCGTAAGACCGCTCGGCGGAATCGTTGATATTTACGAGCTGCTTCCCGCTTTCCTTATCGGCCTTGCGGTTAATATCATCGTTTCGCTTGTAACTCCCGCTCCCGAAAAGGAAATCACCGACACCTTCGAGGAAGTCAAAAAAATGAAATAATATAAACTAAGCCGCAGGTCGACGACCTGCGGCTTTTTATTATGATAAATGGTGAATGAAGATTCCCGAAAGCGGCTTCGGTTCAAACCAGGTCGACTTAGGCGGCATAATCTCTCCCGCGTCGGCGATAGACATTAAATCGTCAATCGTCGTAGGATACATCGCAAATGCGAGCGCCATATCGTCGTTAGCTCTTCTTTCAAGCTCCTTAAGTCCTCTTATTCCGCCGATAAAATCTATTCTTTCGCTCGTTTTAGGATTGTCTATTCCGAGAAGCGGCTTAAGAACGTTATTCTGTAAAATCGAAACGTCAAGCTGTCCGACGGGATTATTCTCGTCGAATATTCCCTTCTTAGCGGTAAGCTTGTACCACTTTCCCTGACAGTACATTGAAAAGCTGTGTTTTTTATCGGGTGACATCGCCTTGGGAAGCGATTCGATTTCAAACCTTTCGCCGAGCTTTTTAAGGAAGCCGTCGAACGAATAGCCGTTTAAATCCTTAACCACTCTGTTATAGTCCATAATCTCGAGCTCGCTGTCGGGATAAGCGATAGCGAGGAAGAAGTTAAATTCCTCGTCTCCCGTATAATCCGGGTTCTGCTCTCTTCTCATTTTTCCGACCTTAACGGCGGACGCGCAGCGGTGGTGGCCGTCGGCGATATAGAGCGAGGATACCTCTTTAAAAAGCGCTTCAAGCGTCCCGATAACCTCCGCGTCGTCGATAACCCAGACGGTATGGTGGGTATAATCTCTTCCGAAATCGTAAACGGCTTCGTGGCTTCTTACCCAGTTATTTATAATGTGGCTGATTTCTTTATTCTCTCTGTACGTAAGAAAAATCGGTCCCGTATTAGCGTCGCACACGTCTACGTGATTTATTCTGTCCTTTTCCTTAACGGCAAGAGTATGCTCATGCTTTTTAATTACGTTGTTTATATAATCGTCAACCGAGGCGCAGCCGACGAGTCCCGTCTGAGACCTTCCGTTCATAACCTGACGGTAAATATAAAGACACGGTTTTTCGTCACGAACGAGAGCGCCGCTGTTTTCGAGCGAAAGAAGGTTTTCCCTCGCCTTTTCGTAAACCTCGGGCGAATAGTGGTCAATATCGGGAGAAAGGTCAATCTCCGCCCTGTCGACGTGAAGGAAGGAATAGGGATTACCCTTAACCATCTCTCTCGCCTCGTCGCTGTTCATTACGTCGTATGGTAACGCGGGGATAAGCGTACTCGCCTGCTTACTCGGACGAAACGCGTTAAAGGATTTGAAAACCGCCATAATCAATTCTCCTGTTTCATTAAAAATCGGGCAGTGAAAAATCACTACCCGATATTATATTACTTTAACGTCCCGATGTAAAGTATTTTTTACGCGAACATAATACAAACGTAGGTAACGCCGACCTCGTTGAAATTCTTATACTCGTCGCCGTGTACTCTTACCGCAGACTGCTGAACGCTCAGCGTGTTTCCGCTCAGCGAGGCGCCCGTCATCGAGCCCGATTTTGTAACTATTGCAAAATAGTTATAGTCCGAGGCGTTGTCAAAATCCGTTACCGACGCAACGAGATTCATCGCGAAAACTATTCCCCAAGTCGGCTCGAAGCCGCTTTCTACGGTAATATCGCGGTTACCCGAGCCGTTTCCGTAATACATAAACATATAATAGCCGTTATTCCATTTATTCCTTTCCTCGTCCGTAATATGAATAAGACTATTCGCAATATGAGTTCCGACGGCGTTATCAATAATAACGTTATCGTCGTTGAAATCGCTCATCTGCGGAACGTCGCTTCCTATCCATCGGTTAAGTCTAAGGTGATAGGTTTTATTTGTACTGCTCATTTTTTCCGCCTTTCATAATTATTCAAAATACTCCGTTGAGAGCGTGTCTATTAAACTGAAGGTCAGTCTCAGCCTGTCGTACTGACGGAAGCTTTTTGAAAGAGCGTTCCAGTCCGAAAACCTCATACCGTCCGAGTCAAACTCCGCCGCAGTGCCGACAGGAACCGCGCCGAGAGAAAAGGCGCCGACGTTTTCGAGCACGGGAGGGCAGCAATTACGGATTATAAGCTTACCGTTGCCGTATTCGTACTGCGCTCCGCCGAGAACGGCGCATTCGCCGTCAAACGCGCTTTTCAGCGAGCAGGCGCCGAAGCCGTAGGAATACCTGTTTTTTACCGCTTCGGTAACCTGCTCCGCGGTAAGAAAGTCGGTATTAATTCCCATAACCGACGCGTAATAATCAGCCTCTCCGCCGTAAAGAGAAAAGAAAAGCTTTTCTTTTAAAGCTTCGAGTTTTTCGTTTATAACGTTTATTCCTGCCGTGTACGCCGCTGCTTCCGCTTCTGCATAGCTTCCCGCCTGAACGTCGAGGCCGAGCACTGAGAAAAGCTCCGTCAATCTTTCGTAAACGCTACTCATAGCTGCTCACCCTCAGTCCGTTAATAACGAGATGAGCCTTATCGGGACAGAAAACTATACCCTGAACGGCTTCGGGAGATGACGCCTCGCAATAGCTTACGCCCTCGGCAAGAGAGGCAAGATAGACGATTTTTGAAATATATATGTTTTCTCCGATAGCCGCGTTGGCTGCGTACTGCTCTATTCTCTCTCTTGCCTCGTCTACCGCGCTTTCGCTGACCGCCGCGTTCACCTTCAGCTCAACGTTAAGCGAGAACGTTCTTTCGGGCGATTCCGAAACGGTAACGGTTTTATCGGTAAGAACCGCGACCTCAAACGCCTCGCTTACGGTATCACTGATTTCCGCGACTGTAACTCCGGGCTTCAGTCTCAAAGCAACGTCAATACCATTATCGGTATAATATCCCCTGCAGTCGCGTATTCTCCCGTCCTTAAGAAGTCCCTGACGGACGGTTTCAAGCGAAAAGCCCGTCTGCGGAATACTGTATGAGTCGAGAATACGAAGTCTGAGCGCCTCGTCGCTTTCAGCCGATGAGCCCGACGCGAACGCCTCGTTATTAATTACTCCGTCTATACCGACGGGCGGGTTAACCATAACGGTAACGCTTTCAGGAGGCACGTTATATTCCCATCCGCATTCAACCGCGCTTGCCGAAACGGTAACCGAAAGCTCTCCCGCGGGAATTACCGCCGAGGCGTCCGTAACGAACTGAATATACGGCTCGCCGCTTACCGAACAGATTACGCCCGACGGAATTTCCGTATCGGCGGCGCTCGGCTCGTCTATATAAAAGGTCAGAACGCCGACCGCCCTTTGCGCTTCCTTGCGGTGAATATCTCTCAGCTCCGCATGAAAGTCGAGATAATCGCCCGTCGCCGTCTGCGGAAGCGCCTGACGGAGTATATAGTTTTCTTTACAGGCGAGCGTAAAAAGCTCGCTTGCAACAGCCTCAAGCCTTGCCGCCGTGTCCGAGAAATCCTTTACCGTTTCACCGCAGCTATTGAAGTATGCGTTTTTCATTTCGTTGAGTAATTCGTTATACGTTATTTTCAAGCCGTATACTCACCTGTCCTTCCGTATCGTTTATAAGAAGAGAAATAACCGCCCGTCCGTTTTCAAGCTCTGCGCTTTTTACCGTAACGCCGTCAAGTCCGTCGAGCGCCTCTGCGGCATAGATAAAGGCGTATTTATCGGCAGGCTCACGGTTCAGCTCTTTTATACGCGAGCCGAAGCTTTTATTCGGATAAAACCGTCCGCGCCTTGTGTTGAGCGCGGTAAACGCATTCTGAAGAAGCTCCTCTATATACTGTACTGTTAAAGCCTTCCCCGTTTGCGCGTCTCTTTTATAGTCGCCGTCAATCACCCTGAGCGCCATTTTCAATCCTCCCCTGTCTATCTATTTTAAGCGTTTTATTAATAATAACGCTTCCGTCGTTTTTCAGCTCGATACAGGCTCCGCCCGACGAGCTGATTTTTATTTCGCCCGCGTTGAGCGTACCTACGGGCGCTTTTACTCCGAGAGCTACCGAACCGTCGGACGCTTCCAGAATAAGAACCTCCTCGCCGACGGGCGCTATTGAAGTAAAGCCGTAGGGAAGATAACAGCTTATGTTACGAACGTTTTTTGAAGCGTCAGCCTCCCAGTTGTTCCGCGACGCAAGAGTAACCTCTCCCTTTTCAGCGAACGGTTGCGTTGCGCTTTTATTCATTTTTCTGCTCAGCCACATATTCAACCTCCCCGAGCTCAAGCTCCTTTGAAAGACCTATTACTGTTTTTACGCCGTTTTTGTTACCGAGAGTTACAAGCGAGCTTATGCGGTAGCCCTCAAGTCCGTCATAAATAACGGGTGAACAAAGCTCTGCCGTAACGACTCCCGAAACAGTAAGCTCGGCGGAATAGTATTCCCTTGCGGAGTCCTCTATAACCGAGCTTAAGAGAGTTGAGCGTTGCCACTCAGGTACGGCTGAAAGACTTAGCTTGCGCGAGCGCCTTATCCCGTTCTTATCAAGCAGAGTGCTTTTCAGATGGCGGTTATATTCGCCGTCGGTTTTACAGTCGATTCTGCTTACAGCTTCGCCCCGTTTAATTATTTTCTTTAAGCCGAGAACGGCGTTTTTATCGACGGTATAGCTCTTTTTTCCGTCGGGTACGTATAGAACGCCGTCGGGACTCACGGCGATATTGTTTTTACAAAACGCCCTGACAAAGCTGTTTATCGCACCGTAACAGCTTGTCCCCCGTCCTATGGGATAATCGGCGCGCACCCAGTAGTTTTTCAGCCCGTTTTTAAAACCGAAGTCCTCTGCGTTTACTAAAAACAGCGTATTAACGCACGGCGCGTTATAGGTAAGCTGAGGCGCCTCGTTATCAACGAGCAGACAGGCTGACGAGCGCGCGTAGATAAAGGCTCTTCCGTCGCTGAAGCTCTGGCAGTCCGCGTAACCTCTGAATACGCATTTACCGTCGGCGTACGCCTCAAGGGCTACCGCCTCGACGGGCTCGCTTTCCGAAAGAAAAACGAGTCTCAGCCCGTCGCACGCCGCCCGCGTATCGCGCGACCATTCATAAGAGACGACCTCTGCGGCTTTTGATTTTTCTCCGTTCAGGAAGGTAATAATAAATTCTATTTCAGCCAAACCTTATCACCCTCCTTAACGGAAAACGGCTCCTCAAAATCATTGAGCGCGATTACGGTCTCTATCGCCGTATTGGTTCTGTACGCGATATCAAAGAGGTTTTCTCCGTCCTGAGCCAGCGTGTAGCCAAAGTCATATTCTCCGCTTTTACTGCTGATATCCTGAACAAACTCGAAGCTGTAACCGATACAGTTTCGCTCGGAACAGACGTTCAGCTCAAGCGAGGTAAAAAGCGCTTTAAACGGACTTACCACAGGTAAGAAGAGGTAGGCGGAGCCTTTCTTTTTAAATGCAGCAAGAAGCTGCTGAGCTCTCGCCGAAGCGTTTTCGCCCGCGAGTATTCCTTTTCCGCTGACCTTAACGGGAAGCTCGCATACCTCCTTGCACCCCGCATTTGAGCCCGGCGCCTCGGTCACAGCCGTGCGTTTTGAGTATTCCGTTTTAAGCGTCGAGGGATTCACTTCAAAACAGACTCCCCTGTAGCTCATTTTTATACTTTTCAATCTGAGTCACCTATTTTCGTGTCATATCTTTTAGAGTCGAGAAAAAGGTATTCGCTAATTTCATTTAATTCGGAATATATTTCCGTTTCTCTTTCTTTTTCCAAGTTATCACTCCGTTTCCGTATCGGTAAGACAGCCGAAGGTAAATACGCAGCGGCAGTAAAGACAGCCGAGGCTTTCGCTCTTTTCCGCGGGAGTAACCGCTATAGCGTCGGGATACAGCTTCGATACAGCGCGCACCGTATTTTCAGCCGCGGAGTTTAAAGCCTGTCCGCCGAGAGCGAGAGGTGAAAAAAGCTCAGCCCGTACCCTGACGCTCCCGTACTGAGCCGACTCGCCGATTCCCGCGGGAATATAATCAGATTCGCCGGACGAAAGGGCGATTACCGTTTTTTCAAGCCTTGTCGGCTTTAAAAAATCGGGATAAGCTCTGATTACCGCCGCGTTTTCAAGCGCCGCTTCGGACTTAAGCGCGCCGTAAACCGCATCTAACGCGTTATAGATTCTCATAGCCTTCGCCTCCCTGCTCCTTTTTAAGCACTCCCCTGAAATACTGAACGGTGTTTCCCGCCTTGACGCAATCCGCCTGAACGAAATAATACTTTTCACCGTCAATTACCGCGTATCCGTCGTCTCCGAGTTCTCTTATATCGTAAGAGGCGGGACCGTAATAGATATAAAAGCGGTTAAAGTATCTTCCTATCGGCGAAATCTTTTCTTCAAAATGGGATTTGTTTCTTTTCCAGGTCTGCTCTATTACCGCAAACACCTCGGTCGTTTTTCCGTCCTTAATGATAAAAACGCTTTGTCCGAGACGCTTTAAGTATTTTTCTATTGTTTCCGATTTATCAAGAATATTAATCATCCCCTAATCGGCGGAGGCAGAGCCTCCGCCCGTTTAAACTGTCCTGAAGTCGAAGGCTTCGCCGTCGGCAAGCGCGGGACAGCCGCGGCTTACCTCCTCAAGAAGCGCCCTTGCGCTTTCAAGCGTTTCGTTTCCTTCGGTAATGCTTACGTCGCCTGCCCTGAAGCTTTTAACGCCGCCCGTTTCCCGTTTAATCAGCGCGAGACGGTAATTAACCCTTGCCGCTGCGAGCATAACCGCGTCAGCAGTGCTTTTACCGTTTTTAAGTCGTGCGTTTATTCTTTCCCTTTCGGCGTCAATAATTACCGAATAGCCGAGAAGCTCCTCGGCGCCGTAAGGGCTTATCGCCTCAAGACATTCAATGATTTCGCTGTTGCTAATCATATTATCAGCTCATAAGCTTTACGGCGTCGGTAAAGATAGGCGAGAAGCCCGTAATCGTCGTAATTGCCGCTCTTTCAAGCTGACGGTCTATGAGCTTATCGAACTCGGTGAGAACCTCGCCGGCCTGTACCTTTTCAAGCGCATAGCTTTTATCGAGACCGATAATACCCGGACAGATTGAAGCGTCCACCTTGTTGAGCTCCGCGCCGAGCGGGGTAATCATATTACCCGTGCCGTGGAAGTTAAGACCTGCCGCGCTGTCCTTGAACTCGGTCATATTGAGAAGGTCGGGAAGAAGCGCAGACGAGCAGAGCATAGTAGTCATATTATACGGCGAGAAGCTGTTCCAGAGGTTAACGATATCCGTATAAGCGATATCGTTACCTGCGATTGAAACGGTCTGTGCGCCGCTGTTAAGAAGCACGTTCACAGCGTCGGCAAGCTGCTGTCTTGCGATATTGCTTCCGATTTTTTTAAGCATAATGGTAAACATATCAAGACGCTGGAACTTGATAGCCTCGTAGGAGGCTACAAGCATTCTTCCGCGCTTTTTAAGCTGAGTGAGGCTGTCCTTGGTTTTAATTACGGTTTCGGGGATAAACGCTCCCTCGCCGACGTCCATAAGCGCCTTGTCCCCGTCACCCGCGTCGCATTGAATCGCTCTGTAATCAAGCGCGTCGATTTTAGTTGTAGCGGCGATAATCTTTTCGAGGGTGTTATCCTCCTCAATACCCTGATATACCGCGCGGGACACGTATTCGGGGAAAAGCACCGCGGAGGACGTAGTTTCAAAAAACTTTGAAACGGTATCGCTGTCGGTTCCCGTTACCTTGATATCGAAGCGCTTGAGCTGACGCTGAAACGCGTCGAGTCCCTCGTACTCGGTACCCCTGTAGTTTTCAGAGGGGTCAAGCTCCTCAAGAGCGCGGGTGAAGCCCTTTGAAGCGGTGTAAAGTCCTTTTTCAAGCTGTATATTATCAAACATTGTATTTATACCTCCCGTTAATTATAAAATGAAGCCGACGGTGCTGTTTTCGGTATCTACCTCAATAACTCTGTAAAGCGGTACTCCGTCGTCTTCGGATACTGCTACGCCGCCGTTTCCGTCGGAGCAGAGCTTACTCCATCCGCACGCGGGCGCGTCCCCGCTGAAGGGAGCTTCAACAAAGCCCTCCATCTGTGCGGTAATGAGCTTACCTCTGACCGAAACGCAAACGCCCACGAAGGCGCTTCCCTCGCCGGCAATACAGCAATCGCCGTTCTCGTCGAAGCCTACCGTATCTCCCTTTTTGAACTGAGCGTCGCTTTCAAAGGTAAGCGCGCTTGCGTTAAAGCCTCTGTATGAAATGTTCTTCATATCTTTTCCTCCTAAATTCTGAATTGTGAATAATCCTTAGCGGTTTTGCCCTCGGCTGAAATAAGCTGAGGCTCGGGGACTTCCCCTGATTTTACAAGACTCTCTTTAACGGCAATCAGCTCGCTCACCGTCATAGCCGATACAATTTCGGAAAAAACTTCGCGTTCTATTTCGGGTACTTTTTCGGTGAAGAGCTTTAATACGTCCCTGCAAAGCTCGGACTTAAATCTCACTCCGAGCGTTGCGTTCTCCTCAAGAGAGTTAATATAGCAGTTAAGCTGCTTTAACTGCGCCGCGTTAAGCTCAAGCTTTTCACAGTCCGAGCGTACCGCCTTAATAATGTCGTCCAAAGCGTTAACCTCCTTAGAATAATACGACTTAGTAACGCCTGCCCTTCGCTGAGCGGGTACGGCGACGAAGCTGAATTCATAAGCGTCTGAGGCGTCCGACAGAGTAGTGTAGCACAGCTTGCCGCCGTAGCTTTTTCCGCCGATATGGCCGCAGCGCTCGCTTCGTCTGTCCTTGCCGCAGACCGAGCAGACAGCCTTTTCCATAGAGCAGGAAACCGAAACCTCTTTTTTAATACCGCCCTCGATTTCGTCAATCAGCGTTTTATTTTCGTCGTTTCTGAGCATATACGCTCTCGCTTTAAGACGGTATAGCCCGTCGCCGTAAGCGGTCAGCTCGTCGTCGGATTTCTCGATATAGGTATCGAAAATTCTCGCCTTCTGGTCGGCGCTTTTCATCGAGTGGTCGAATATGCCCGTTTTCCCGATAAAGAGCTCTTTAAGCTGCTTAAGCGCGTCGAGCGAAAAGCATTCGTAGTCCCTGTCGATATCGTTATCGCAGAGGGTGAGGGTAAAGATATATACCTCCTCCTCTGTGAGCTCCCGCTTGGAAAAGGCGTTTATTCTGTCTATATCCTTAAGCTCGCTCAAGGGTTTCAACCTCCTTTAAAATTTTGTCCGCCTCGGCGTTGAGCTTTCTCGCCTCGGCAAGCTGGGTTTCATCCTGAAGCGTAATATCGTCCCAGACAACGTCAGCCGTTTCGCCTATGCCGTTTAAGATAAGGTATGCGTTTCCTATGCGTTTAAGAACGGGGGTAATAATCCTTCTGTACGCCTCAAGCTCGGTTGTAAGAATATCCGTCTGCTGCTGAGCCATCCGCTCGCTGACGGACCAGTTAAGTCCGAACATATAGGGCATAAGTCCCGTCTTGGCAATAATCTGCTCAAGCATCTGGCGCACGGGAATCTCGCTGTCGAGAATCTGATTATCCGCGCCGATAACGCTTACCTTAACGTCGCCGACGGCTACGAAATCCTTAACGCTGTCCTTAGAGCTCATAGCCTCGCGCCACGCGTCAGCCATCTGTTCGGCGCGCTCCTTTGCGAAGGCTCTGTCGCCTCCCTCTCCCTGCGGTCTGTAGGTAACCGCATAACGAAGATTTCCGACTCTTTCCCAGTTTGTGCCTATGGTTTTATAAATTTTTAAAAGGATATCGCTTACAAACGGCAGTCCGCGCAGAAGGCTCGTTCCGAGAATTCTTCCCGGCTCGGGATTTAAAACGGTAAAAAGTATCCTCTCGGGATGAGAAAGAAGGACGGGCGCACCCGACGAGCAATTATAGAATTCAAGCTCAAGGCTTCCCTTTTTTCTTCTTACGTCTATAACGTCAAGCTCGCCGTTATAAAGCGCTGCTATACCGTTACCGTCGGTTACTATTTCGCCGACAGCCGTCCCGTAGGTTAAAAGCTGCTCGACGTAGCTGTCGACGAACGCCTGAATTCCCGTCTGATTTCCGCCGACGTTTACAAGCGAAAAGAATTCCTTCATTTCGGCGTCGAGCGCCTCGTTACCCGTTAAGAATTCAAAGCCGCCCATAAGCCGCACGATTTTATTTATCGCGCTGTCAATTATCGGTACGGCGTCTCTTAAGGCACGGTATACCCTCGCGTTGCAGCCTGCTGCGGTACTGCCCGAGAGCGCACTGAATGGGTGAACGCTTCTGTCTCCCGTCTGAACGGCGACGGAATATCCCTCGCTTTTAGACTCGCTTTTCCTTTTAGTGAATATTCCCACGGCATCACTTCCTTTCTACTGCAACGGAGAACGAATAATCCTCTCTTCCGCCCAGTACGTGCTGAACAAAGTATCTTACGTCGTCCATTGCGTGGTCGTTTTCCTTTTTCGGTGAATCGCGTTTTATGTCGTTATCCCAGCGGTATACCGAAAACTCGCGGATAGCGTCGCTGCACTCGGGGAAAAAGAATATTTCGCAGTCTCTGAGCGCCTGACACACCCGGTTAATACCCGTTAAAACATCGTTATCCGCACGAATAACCCTGTACTCGCCGTGGCGCTTTACAACCTCAATAAACGAGGCGGCGGACGGGTCTATAATGAGAGCGGTT
This sequence comes from Eubacterium sp., assembly GCA_024696725.1. GTDB lineage: Bacteria > Bacillota > Clostridia > Oscillospirales > Acutalibacteraceae > Eubacterium_R. The sequence goes on from JAILGO010000003.1 coordinate 12,187, forward strand.
ATATTCCTGCTTCCCGCAAGCGTTTTAAGCTCCGCGTAGTATTCCTCGTCGGTTAGCTGAATACCCCGGTCGCGCGAGGAGTGATAATACTCCTTCACCCTGTACCACTTACCGCCGCTTCTTCCCCACAGTCCGAGAGAAAACGGGTTAACCGTACCGTAGTCGCACGAAAGATACCACATATCGAAGCTCTCTGCTTTTTTAACGTGCTTTTCGGGCGAAAACATCGGATATACGAGCCCGTCGGCAGCCACCCATTTTCCCTCTATAAAACGCTCATAAAACGCGCCCGAATAAAGGCTTTTATAACGGCATTTGATTTCATCCGAAAGGGAGGGATTATCGTCCATAGTGAAATGAAGGTAAAGCATATTCTTCTCATCGGCTTTCTTTATCCACTCATTATAAAACCAATGATAAGGATGCTCGGGGTTGCAGTTAAACCAGAACACAGAGCCTTCAACCGAGCATCTCGCCAGGGCCTGCTCAACGAAGGAGCGCGGCATAAGCGCAACCTCGTCAAAAAGGACGCCGCCCAGGGTCATACCCTGGATTAAGGCAGCCGAGCTCTCGTCTCTTCCGCCGAAAAGATAGAACCGGTTTTCCGCGTTGCCCTTTCTGATTGTAAGATAATTCTTGCTTACCCTCTCGCTGACCTCAAAGCCGAGCGCGGTTAAAACGGGTATAAGCGGCGTAACGACGTTACGTCTTAAAGAGGATATGGTCTTTCCGCAAAGGGCAAACGACGTATCGCTGAAGCCGTAGAATGCCCATCCTATAAACGAAAGCGACATACAAAGCGTCTTGCCGCTTCTTACCGCGCCGTCACAGATTATACCGTTTTTACTCCTGTCGGGACTTTTTCTGCACCACCAGGTCAGAACGCGAAGCTGCTTTTTTGAAAAGGGCGTGAACTTAATCATCGTTGAATACACTTCCCGCGTTTTCAGCACTTTTCTCCAAAGCCTGATAAAAGCTTAAGCCCTCGTCGCTCCCCGCGCCGCTGTACTCCCTTAGCTTTTCGCATGCCTTTATTCTGTCGAAGAATTTAATCTCCATCCCTCCGCCTTTCGGCTTCTTAATCTCGCTGACGTTATAAAGGTTAAGCTTTTTAAGCCTTGAAAGCGCCTCCTCGTCGCTGAGAAATAAAAGCGAAACCGCGTCGCTGATATTTCCGAAGGCGAGCTTTTCAAGTCCGCGTTCGACCTTCTCCGAGGTCGTCTTTTTTCTTTTCGGCATATCATTCCCTCCCTGCCGTTATTCCGAAGGATGATGAAAACACCCTTCACTTATAGGGGTATGTCGGGCGATTTTATGCGCTCAAATATACATAATTGGACCATAAAATCGCAAAAAAAATATTTTTTCACCGAAATATGTATAGTGCAAGGCATACTACTTTACAAAAAATGAATCAAAAAAAGAGCCGTCCCTTTCGGGACAGCTCAGGCTGTTTTCTGTATTAAACCTGGTCGGCGATTGTATAGATAAGCTCCTCGGTTTTTTTCCAGCCGAGACACGGGTCGGTAATCGACTTTCCGTATACTCCGTCCTCAACCTTCTGGTTTCCGTCGACGAGATAGCTTTCTATCATAAAGCCCTTGACCATTCGGGAAATATCGTCGCTGTGGCGTCTTGAATGTAAGACCTCGTTAGCGATTCTTATCTGTTCAAGATATTTCTTTCCCGAATTTGAGTGGTTTGTATCAACAATAACCGCAGGATTTTTGTATCCGCCGTTACAGTACATATCGTGAAGAAATCTTAAATCCTCATAGTGATAATTCTGGTGGTTAATTCCGTGCTTATCAACGCTGCCGCGAAGGATAGCGTGAGTCAGCTCGTTGCCCTTCGTTTCAACCTCCCAGCCGCGATGGATAAAAACGTGTCCGCTCTGCGCCGCTTTTATAGCGTTGAGCATAATTGTAAAGTCGCCGCTTGTAGGATTCTTCATACCTACGGGGATATTAAGTCCGCTCGAAAGAAGGCGGTGCTCCTGGTTTTCAACCGAGCGCGCGCCTACCGCAACGTAGGAAATCAAATCGGATAAATACCTGTGGTTTTCGGGATAGAGCATCTCGTCCGCACAGGTGAGTCCCGTCTGTTCTATTGCGTCCTTATGAAGCTCTCTGATGGCGATAATGCCCTCGAGCATATCCGGCTTCTTATCCGGGTCGGGCTGATGAAGCATGCCCTTATAGCCTGCGCCGGTAGTTCTCGGCTTGCCGGTATAAATCCTCGGTACAATAAAGATTTTATCCTCTACCTTTTTCTGTACCTCCGAAAGACGGTGGATATATTCAAGCACGGCGTCCGCTCTGTCCGCAGAGCAGGGACCGATAACGAGCACAAGCTTGTCAGACTTACCCTTAAAAATATCCTTCAGCTCATTATCTCTTTTTTCCTTCACCTTTGCCGCATCCGGTGAAAGAGGATATTTCGCTTTAATATCCATAGGGATAGGGAGCTTCCTTATAAAATCGGAATTAAGCATATTGTCCATAGTTTGTTACCTCCATAAAAGCTATATTATCATTGCCGCATAAAATAGTCAATATTTAATGTCGCGTATCGTCGGTAAACTGCTCACAGAATCTCGCCGCGAACGACGGCTCCTCTCCTCCCGCGTATAAATGAGAAAGGTCGCCGAACTGAATACAGTTAAATATTGCCTTACCCTGCTCTCTTTCAACGCTTGCAAGCCGTGTAACAGAGCTCGGGAGCGCGACGAAATTGTGCCACAGTATCATAGGTGAGATATTAAAAATGTGAGAAAGCATAACCGCCTCAACGCCGAAGTGACAGAATAGCAGAATCTTATCCGCGTTCGGCTTTTCCGCGCGGTACATTCTTCCGTCGTGGACGTATCCGTGGCGCTCGAACAACGCGTCGATACCTTCACAGACCTCGTCGTAATGCCTTTTAACGTCGCCGTTTTTCATAAGCTCTACGCCGAGCCATTTATCGTAGGAATAGTAATCGTCAATCGCCGTCCAGTAAGCGGGAAGCCTGTCCCAGCAAATCTGCTCCTCACCCTTCCAGTTTATCTTTCCGTCGAATTCGTGAGCCCAGGGTAGAATCTCCGCCTCTCTTTTACATTTTTCAAGATAGTAAGAGGCGGTCTTTTTAGCTCTGCCGAGCGGTGAGCAGTACACCGCTGAAAATTCGGTTTTAATAAGTCTTTCTGCAAGAAGCTTCGCTTCGCGTTCGCCCTTTTCCGTCACGCTGTCGATAGAGTAATCCGGGTCGGCGTGGCGCGCAATCCATAGCTCCATAAGCGCCCTCCTGATATTATTTTAATAATCATAACACATAATCGGGTCGTTACGCAACAAAAAAATAAGCCGCGGATAATCCGCGGCTTCAATTTATTTATTTGAATTTTCAATAAGCCTCGCTTCGTCCATAGAGAGCATATACGATGCGTAGGAGTCAGGTCTGTGGCTGTCGCCGAAATACGTCGCGCCGATTTTATTACCCGTCGCGCCGCCGAGTCCCTCCTTGAATACGAAGAAGCCCGAGGTCTTTCTTAAAACCTTTGTCGTGCCGAGAACGTCAACCGCGCTCGCGAGAAGAAGATACATAGCCTTATTAGCCTGAGCGATTTCCTCCACGTTCCGTCCGCCGGCTATGTAAGCGCAAAGCGTGTATTTAAAGTATTCAAACGGCGTAACCGTCTTAAAGCACTCTCTCATTTTTTTCGAATAGAAATCGTCGAAGCCCTTAATCGAATCGCCCATAATCTTTATAACGTTTTCAGCGGTAGTATTACCCTTCCTGAACGGGTGGAATTCTTTATCCTTAACGAAAAGCGTGTAATGCTTCTGCATATCCGCTTTCATATCGGCATAGTCCTTAAGTCCTCTGTTATCGCTTCCCATAAGCGTATACATTCTTCCGTACTTGCTGAAGCCGTTCTGTGCCGGGAAAACCATCGTAACGAAGTCCTCGGGGTTTATGATATTTATAATTCTTTCGTAATCGGGGTTATCGTCAATTTCGGATACGGCGATTGCGTTAGGAGTCGCAACACAGTAAGCGAAAAGGTTTTCAGGCTTGATTTTATGGTCGCCTAAGCCACCCGTCTTTAAGAGCTTGGCAGCGAGAAGATTAGCCGCCGCAGCGCCTCTGCTGTGGCCGATAAGAAGGAGCTTGGTTTCATACTCGCTCGGGTGCTTATCCATATACGCGGTGAGCTGCTGATACATATAATCTCTCGCGTCCGCAAAACCGAGATGCACCTTACCCATCTCGTCGTTACCCGCGTAGCCTAAACCGCCGTTCGCCTCTCTGTCAACGCCGCTCGGGTCGAAGTTTGAGAACCACTGACGCTTGTACGAGCCCATAAACGCGCTGAGAATAAGGTTAAACTTTACGCCGCCGAGTTCAATTTCCTTCCGTCCGGTAAAATAGCTTACCTCGTCGCGCTCCGCGCAGCCGTTGATTTCTATATCCGTCATTCCGATTTCTCTTAACGCGCGCTCAAGATTCGGCTGCTGATTCTTAAAGCCCGTCGCCGTTATTTCCTCGGTTTCGTTCGGCGTATCGTAGCCGAGAACCGTCATAACCGTAACGAATCTTGCAATCTCAAAATTAAAAATTTTCGAGTCCTGAGCGAACCAGTTATAGTCGTAGTCAACGTCTGCAACGCCCTCAACGCCGTCACAGATAAACTCGCATTTATACGTTCCTTTAAGATTTTCCATAAATATTCCCCTTGTAAATAATCGACTGATGTTTATAATTATACCTTATTATATATTAATGTTTTTGTCAAGCAAAAAAGTAAGGACGATACCTAAATCGCCCGTTACCTTAAAGTATTTCCTTCCATTTTTCCTTAAGCCGCTCAAGGCTCCACGCCGCGTTGGCGGGACTTGTTGAGGGAAGGCATACGGCTTTTATTCCGGTTTCGCTTTCAAGATACCTTCGGTAAAGCTCGTCAGCCTTTTTTCCGTTAGTGAAAATCCGCTCTATATTACTGTTATTAATTATTTTCATTATATTATTAGGCACGGCATTTTTTATACTGCTGTCAGCCGAGCCGCTGATTTCGCACGAATGAATAACGTCCCAGACAGCGATATTGTTCCGAATAAGAAGCGCTCCCTTTTCGTCGTTGGTAACGGGTATTTCTTCACCCGTAATCTCAGCGATTACACGCCAGAAGCGGTTTTGAGGATGACCGTAGAAGAAGCCGTATTCCCTCGATTTTACCGACGGAAACGAGCCGAGTATAAGCACTCTTGAGTTTTCGTCGTACACGGGAGGTATAGGGTGAACTATCGTTTTTTCTTTCATTTTTTACTCATTTACAATAATATATTCATCGTCGTTCAGGGTGAAAACGTTGTACCTGTTTTCAGCCTTTGCCTTTTCAAAATAGGGCTTTCTCTTCTCGCAGAAGTGGCAGAAAAGTATGCCGTCAAACAGAGCCAGCCCGCTAAAATCGGTGAGCCCTACCGCGTTTTCATCAAACACCTGAACGTGCTCAACGTTCCTTGAGGCGATATGCGCGCCCGCGCTTCCGCCGATATAGATCGCACCGTCTTTAACAAGGCGGATTATCTCTTTGTCAAAGCCGGTTTCCCGCATGGTTTTGAGCATAGCAAAGGTGTTTCCGCCGCCGACGTACACTATATCAAAACTTAAACCGAAGTATTTTTCGGGCGTGTTTTTGTTGAACACCGTGACGTTCGCGCGCGTAAAACCGTAGGTTTCAAGCCATTTTTTGAACTTCGCGCTCTTTACGTCCTTGTTGCTCGCCTTCTCGCTCGGGAAGAAAAGCACGGTGCAGTCCTCCGCCGCCTTCGGCAGCTCCTTCATTATCGCCGCGCGCACCGTCTCATTATTAAAATCCGTCGAACTCAAAATCAAATGCATATAATCACCGTAGCTATTATACAATTTTTGCTCTGTATATAAAATAGTTTGCAAGGTTGACGATAAAAGTAGGAATTGGCGCTACTATTGTAGCAAATATATTAGAATCAAATCTATCAACCATATCATATATCAAAGGATATGTAACCCTGTTAGCAAACAAAACTAAAAAGGCAAATGATTCGCTATAATTCCATTCAATAACACTATAAACAGTCACAA
>JAILGO010000035.1 GCA_024696725.1 Eubacterium sp.
AACGTTAGTCTTTTATGAAAAATGAGCATATAACGTAAAATAGGCTTCGGATAACTCCGAAGCCTTTAATCTATTTCTTACTCGTTATTCTTTCAAACATCTCGTTGATTTTATCGTAATTACGGGCAAAGGATTCAGCGCTGGCGATTATCATTTCATCGGCGGTAACGAGCTCGTCGTTATTCTTGACAAGAGTTACAGAAAAACAGACCGAAGCAAATCCAGATTTGTCTGGTTCATTATACCACTGTGTTCAGTAAAAAGCAAATATATGTCACAGGCTGCAGCGAGCATAGGATTTGTACTTCCACATTCGTAAAAGAAAAAGGCTTCCCCTTGAGGGGAAGCTGTTGAGCAAAGCGAAACTGATGAGGTGGAAATAATCAAGAACAATTAAAACTTACACCTCATCCGTCTTGCCTTCGGCAATCCACCTTTTGCTCAGCCGCAGACGGCTCACCCTCTGTCAGCTATGCTGACATCTCCCTCATAGGGAGCACCTCAAGGGGAAGGCTTATTATATATTAACTTCTTTATGACGGACTGCCAACGGGGCGTCTTTTTATTCCGTTTCATCGTTACGGCAGAGCTTCAGGAATTCTTTTTTTGTCATAGTAGTATTAATATACGTTAACAACGCTTTTGTCGAAAGAAATTCGGGAAGCTCGAGCGCTTTAAGGAGCGCTTTTTTCTTTTTCTTTGAATCGGGCTTGCCGGAAAATCCGTTTTCGTACAGGTCGTACGTTGTTACGGGGTCGGGATTTTCAGAGCGCTGAGAGCTTATATCAGCGCTTTTAAACGCCTTTAAAAGCACTTCCCTGCTCATTCCCTCGACGCCGAGCTTGCCCTCCTTAGACGGCGTAGCCTTACGCTTTTCCTTACCGTAAATATCGGGGATGAAAACGTTAATAATATTTTCCTTCGGTATTCCCGAGGAAATATAATTTCTAATCATAAAGCCTGCGTGGTCGGAGTCGGTAAGAATTATTACTCCGCGCTCCTTCGCAAGCTGTTTTATAAAAGCAAGGCGCTTTTTATCCTTAAATATTCCGAAGCCGTTAGTTTCGATAATAAAGGCGTCGAGTACCTCATAGAGCTTGCTTTTATCGTATTTTCCCTCAACGATTACCGCCTGAGTGAGCTTTAGCTTTTCGTCCATAATCAGCTCCTCACCGCAAGCAGCTTCGACACGGTTTCTTCAAGTATCAGCTTACCGTCGATTCCCGTTGATTTCATTTTAACGTCAGCCTCGGACAGTAAATCCATAGACTCGCGAAGCGCGGTTACGCTCACCGACGAGGCTCTCGAGGCGGCTCGCGATATAAGAAAATCCTTTCCGCGATAGTTGAAATACTCCTTCAGCTCTTCGGGCTGAGCGCCTGCCTGCTTGGCAAGCTTCGCGCGGTATACGTCTACGTAGCTTGAATTAAGAATAGCGAGAATACTTACGGGCTCCTCCTGCTGATAAAACAAATCATTAAGAAGCTTAAAAGCCGCGTCGCCGTTTTTATTCATAATAAAATTAGAGAGGTTAAAGACGTACGCCTGAAGAGATTTTACGGCAAGGTCGTTTATATGCTTTTTCGTGATTTCGCCCGACTGAACGTAGGCGCAGATTTTCTCGGTTTCGTTAAGCACGGTATTAAGGTCGTTCCCGACGATTCGGATAAGCTCGTCCGCCTCGGCTCTTCCGATAGAACAGCCACGCTTCTGAGCTTTTGCGATAACAAGCTTCGCGATGTCGTAGTTACTGCGCTTTTTAAGCTCGACAGCCGCTGCGTACTTCGAAAAGAGATTAACGAGCTTTTTATGCTTATCGTTTTTCTTCAAATCAAGCTCGACGATATCGCACCAGAAAATGAGAACGGTGCTTTCGGAGGGCTCTTTAAAATACGCCTGAAGCCTGTCGAGGTCGTCGCTTTCCTTAAACGGATAATCGTGAACGAGGACAAGGGAATACTCGCTCATCATAGGGAGCAGAGCCGCGTCCATAAGTATTTCCTCAAGGGTCGAATTCTTCTCCTCGTGGATATGAAGATTAAAGTCGCTGAAATCGGGATTAACAAGCTTTGAGCGTAGCTTATTTACATAATACTCCTTAAGATATCCCTCTTCACCGAATATTAAATACGCATTTAAAAAGCTTCCGCTTTTAATCTGAGCTTTAAGCTGCTGTTCGTCTAAATTAGGCAAGTTAAAACCTCCCTGCCGTTAAATAGTTTTTATTAAAACAATACAGAACGCTTCCGTCGCTGAGACGGATTTTTCCGTATTCATCGGTTATTTCACCGCCGCAGGCGCAGACGTCCGCGCGGGATTTTATATTATCTCCGCTTACAAGCGTTTTCGAGTCTATTTCATAAAGAACGTAGCTGAAATCTCCGCCTTTTACAAATGAAACGGTAAACGACTCGCTGAGCTCGGCTTTATAGTTATCCGTTATAACGCTGTCGCCGAACGGACTGCTATTATCGCAGGTCACAACGCGAAGCGCGCCGAATTCGTCATACAGCGCTTTTTCAAGCTCGTTGTTTTCACCGCAGAGCAAAAGGTCGATTTTATCTCCGTGAAGGTCGATAAAATCTCTTATTTCGTTATAGTCGCTTTTTGTTCTTACCCGGCTTACAACCGTTGCGCCTTTATAAGCCGCGGCGCTTGCTCCGCTTCGCGTAATAAGCACGTTAGCACTATTATATTGCCATAAGGAGTTTATTGCAAGAAAAACCGCGATAAAGCATACCGAAACGCCGAGAGTTATCCCGAGCGATTTCTTCTTATACGCTATCATACCGACGGCGCACAGAACAAGCGCCGCCGCAACGGCGTAAAACAGCTCCGTTGATACGGGAGCAGACAGAAGCCGTAACGACGCGGCAAAGCTTACCGTCTTACAGATAAGCATATTCAGATAACAGCACAGCGTACAGAACAGTCCGCTCAGTATCCCGAGCTTACACGATATATAACAGACGAACGAAAGCACCGTCGCTGCGCTTCCGAGCGGAATTACGAAAACGTTGGATATAAGTCCCGTAAAATTAAGCCTGTCAAAAAACAAAACGCACGCGGGAAGAGTAAATACAATTACGGACACGCTAATCATTACGCTGTGAATCAACGCTTTAAGCGCGCTCGCAAAAGGCTTCAGGGCGGCTCTTTTTACTGTGCTTAGTTTTTCGGACACAAAGCCGAGCTTCGAGCATAAATACGGATAAAGAAGAACAAGCGACAGTACCGACAGAACGCTCAACACGGCGCCCGCGTCGGTAACGGCAAACGGATTAAGACATATTATAAACACCGCGATTCCGAGCGAATTCAGGGTATCGGCCCGCCTTTTGAATATGAGCGCGCCGAACACGCAGATTACCATAATACCCGCTCTTACCACCGAGTGAGAAAAACCCGCGAGCGCCATATAAAACAGCGAAGCGGATATTACCGCGGCTGCCGTTATCCGCTGTCCCGCGCCGAGTTTTTTAAGAATAAAACAGATTGCGCCCGTAATAACGCTTAGGTGAAGCCCGCTCACCGCAAGAATATGGGAGGCTCCCGCAAGCACGAAGCTGTTTTTAAGAGCGTACGGAAGATAGTATTTATCCCCCGTGACGAGTCCTGCGGAAAACGCGCCCATATCAAGTCTTATTGAATTAACGAGAGTTTCGATAATATCGTTACGCAGAAGCAGAACGAAGTATAGCGGGCTGAAAACACGGGTATCGGTTATCACGGCGTCGCTTATAACGGCGCCCGTATAAATACCGTTCCCCCATTTTCCGAAGGCTTCGGCGGATGTGCTTCCGAAGGAATAAAAGGAAGCCTTAGCATTAATTACCGTATATGCTTCGGCGTTAAGCTGCGCGGCGCTTTTAACAATAAGTTTTACGCTCTGAGGCGCACCGTTAATAAGTATTTCACGCGACCTTGCGGTATAGACGTACTTTCCGTCAGAAAACTCGGGAAGGTCGGTAATATAAAACGAAAGAACGCCTTCCTGTCCCGCAAGAGACACCGCAGGAGCAACGGCAGAATAAAATACGGTAGCATAAACAAGGCACGAAAAGAGCGCGGAGCCGATACAAAGAGGCACGGTAACCGCCTCTCTCGTCTCTTTAACGCACATGCTTGCGGCAAGAAGCACCGCAAGCGCCGTGCAGATATAAGGCAGAGCGCTTATATCAAGCCGATTAAGCAGAAACAGCGCCGTCGCCGACGAAAAGCCGATATGGGCGAAAATCCGTTTCATTTCTATCCGAGAACCTCGATAAGAAATGAGAGCGTAAGCTTTTCGCCCGCTTTGATTTTATACTTATCGCGGACGCACGCCTGTCCGGGCATATCGCCGCCGACGCCCTGCTGGGCGGAATCCACGGTAACGGTTATTCCGTTATCGCGGTTTATCTCCTTAATATGAGTAAAGCTTTCAAGCATATCGGGCGTATAAGGAAGCGCGCTGAAAAGCACGGGCTTATCATAATACGCCGTAATTTTAATTCCCTCGCCTCTTTTATTTTCAAGAGTGAAATATCTTACGTCGGCTCTTGAGGACGCCTCCTGCGGTCTCATATAGTTATATTCGAAGTCGCCGAGAGGCATCGAATAAAGACCGATTTTACTTCCCGTTTTTCTGTCGGGATAGCAGGGCTCGGGCCCGCGGCCGTACCAGCTGATACTGTCGTACGACTTATCGACCTCAAACATACAGCCGAAGCGGTGAAGGTCAGCCTTAATTACCGCGCTGTGATAGACGGCTATACGCGAATCGGGATATACGGTATAGGAAATATAGGCGTTCTTAAGATTCGGGACCTCAAGAGCCGCTTTTATCTTCACTATACCGTCCGTCTGCTCGACCTCTGTTTTAAGAGCTTTCACGGCTTTCGTCGCCTTCTGCCACTTATAATACGGGTTAAAGTGAATAAGCGGCGGAGCGAAGTTAAGCACGTCTATATCGTTATCCGTCATCGCTCTGAAATAACAGGGACGAAGCGGCGAGGTCAGTATACTATTACCGTTTTTAATAAGCTCGACAAGCGCGCCGTTTTCAATTTTTACGGAGAAGCCGCTTCCTATAACGGTTACGCAGTTTTTATTCTTTTCGAAGCTTAACGAGCTTTGCACCGTTTCAAGCTTAGGCTTTGACGGCGAGGTGAGAATAAACTGGTCGAACGCGACTTCAGCGCCCGCCTTTAAGCCGGGCGTTTTCTTTTTAGTATGGAAGGAAACGGTTAAAACGCACTCCCTATCGGTCGGCAGAGCCGAATAATCGTAAGGAATGTCGATAATCTCCTCCTGAAGCGGAAGAAGCGCAAGCTTTTCGGTTTCGCCCGACTGAAGCTCCTCCCCCTCGCAGTCGATTCTCCATTTACATTTATAAGCCGAAACGTCGGTAAATAAGAATCT
>JAILGO010000042.1 GCA_024696725.1 Eubacterium sp.
AGCCCGATTACCGATATTTACTATCAGGGCACCTCGGAAGAGTGGGCTGCCGTAAATAAAGGTACGGGAAATACCGTGTTCGATACGGCGACGATGCACTTTAATGAGCTTCCCGAATGTGATACGCATATCTGGAACGACGGCGAAGTAACAACTCCGCCGACCTGCGCACAAAAGTGAGTTGTTACCTGTGCCTGTACGGTATGCTCTAATACAAGAACAGAGGATATCGACCCGACGGGCGAGCATACCTGGAACGACGGCGAGGTAACGACTCCGCCAACCTGCGCACAAAAGGGAGTTAAGACCTATACCTGTACTGAATGTTCAGCAACAAGAACAGAGGATATCGACCCGACGGGAGAACACACCTGGAACGACGGCGAAGTAACGACTCCGCCGACCTGCGCACAAAAGGGAGTTAAGACCTATACCTGTACGGTATGCTCTAATACTAGAACAGAGGATATCGACCCGACGGGCGAGCACACCTGGAACGAAGGCGAAGTAACGACTCCGCCGACCTGCGCACAGAAAGGTGTTAAGACTTATACCTGCACCGCTTGCGGAGAAACAAAGACTGAGATAATTGAAGCAACGGGCGAGCATACTCCCGCAGCTGATAAAGCCGTTCCCGCAACCTTTAAGAAAACCGGACTGACAAAGGGTTCTCACTGCTCTGTATGCGGAGAAGTTCTTACAGCACAGAAAACCGTTCCTAAGCTTAAAAAGCCGTCAATTAAACGGCTCAGGCTGAACAGTAAAGGACTTACGGTAATATGGAAAAGTGTTAAAAAGGTTCACGGCTATAAGATTCAGATAAGTACCTCTAAAAAGTTCGCTAAATCAAAAACAAGAACCTATACGGTTAAGAATCAGAAGCAGGCAAAACGTATCTTTAAGAAATATAAAAAGGGTAAGTATTTCGTACGTATAAGAGCCTATAAGAAGATTAATAAGAAGATGCGCTTCTCTAAATGGAGTAAGCCGAAAAGTATAAAAAAGTAAAATTAAAACGCTGTTGTGATAAACACAACAGCGTTTTTTATGTGCTTTTTAGCTCCACTTAAGCGCCTTGATGCTGAAGCCGAGCGAGTTGTCAAGTCTGTTTCTCTGAACGATAGCGATAACGTTTTTATACTTTCCGGCGTCGGTAACGGTTCCTACTACCTTATAGTAATTACCGTAGCCTAAATCCTCAAAGTGGTCAATCGTTACGTCCTGAGCCTTTGGCTCGAAGCTTCTTACTACGAAGGTATCGTTTGCTTCGTTATAGATAAGCTTATCCGCAAAGCCTTCGCTGTTTACTCTTGACTTGAAGTTAACGACTGTCTGACCGAAGTATTTGAAGAGGTCGATTACTACCGTACCCGCTGCAAAATACTCCGTAGAAATACCGTCTCTCTGAAGCATCCACATCGCCGCGTGCGCAGCGCAGCTAATCGGTACTCCTTCGCTGTTTTCATAGCTTGCAACATAGAGATAGGGAACCTCGAGCATATTCTTGATAATCTGCTGGTCGTCTACGTTAAATACAACTCTCTCGCCGCTGTCGCTTGTAAGCGGAACACCCTCAGCGGTTTTTTTAGTCGTGATTTCGGGCTCTGTGGTCTGGTCGTCCTTCTTCGTCGGAACCGTAGTCGACTCGGTGGTTTTAGTCGTCTGACCCTTCTTTGTTGACTTCGGAGCCTGCGTAGTAGGTCTTGTGGTTATCTCTACGTCGGTGTCGATTGTAACCTCTTTGCCGTGCTTATCCGTAACGATTTCGCCGTCCTTGCCGATAAGCTTAGCTACCGTTCTGCCCTTCTTGTCGAGCTCATATTTTACGGCAACCTCGGTTGTTACCGTGTTTCCGTCCTTGTCGGTAACCTCTTTTCCTTTTTCGTCGGTAACGGGTACGTTTTCAAAACCAAAGTCCGCGTTAACGTCCTCGATACCCTGCTCCGACGTGCCGGTGTTATCCTCGCCTTCTTTTTTGCAGGCAGCAAAAGCGCCTGTTAAAAGAACAGCTAAAGCGAGTAAAATGGCTATACCTTTCTTCAAATAAAACACCTCTTGATATGTCAATTCATTATGTATTATAAATTGAAACATATAAAATGTAAATAGAAAAATTTAATTACAACAATTTTTTTACGATTAATTCACAGATTTTACATATTTTGTATTCCCGTTAATGTTAATATAGTTACATAATATTAAGGAAGTACCCTATGAAAAAAGCATCCGTTATAGCATTCGCGGGAGTAGCCGCTGCGCTGACCTTCGTTCTTCTTTATCTCGGCTCGGTAATGTGGATATTTGCTTATACCGCTCCGCTTTTCTGCGGACTTATAATTATGGTTATTAATACGACGTTCGGTAAAAAATACGCGCTTTCGGTGTTTTTTGCCGCTTCGGTACTCGGGCTTCTTCTTTCGCCCGACAGGGAAGCGAGCCTCGTTTATACCTTCTTTTTCGGCTACTATCCGATTATAAAGGATAAGCTTGAATTAATAAAACCGAAGGCGCTCGGCTTTATCGTTAAGCTTATTATCTTTAACCTGGGAATAGCCGCAAGCCAGCTTATACTTATTTACGTTCTCGGCGTTCCGCTTGACGGAGAGCTCGGAAAATGGGGAATTCCTTTGTTTATCGTTCTTCTTAACGTCGTTTTTATATCTTACGAAAGACTTTACGGCGTTATGCTGAAGCTTTATAAAACAAAATTTGAAAGCCGCATTAGTAATATGCTGAATAAATGATAAGCGTTGTATTCAAAAATAAATGTTTTGTGATATTTTGTTCCTTTTAAGGACATATATAGTGGAAAAATCATAAAGAGGTGATATGAAAAAAACAGGCGTTCTATTAACTAAAAAATAACATTACGGAGATTATTATGAAATTTTTATTTAAAAAATCGCTGGCTGTAATGCTGGCTGCAATAATGTCGCTTTCCTTCGCGGCATTTCCCGTTTCGGCTTCGGCTGCTATGCTTAGTCTTGAAAAGAAAAACGAAGGAAAATACGCAAAGGGAGAGGCTATCGTTGTTCTCGAAAACACCGCGGGAAGTAATTATCTTAAGGCTGCTAACGCTTCCGCCCTTTACGGAAAAAGTGTAAAAATTAAAAAAACATATTCCTTTACGGGAAAAAGCAGACTCAGTAAAATGAGTCTTGCCGTTCTTAAATCCGATAGGTATTCGACGGAGCAGCTTGTAAGAAAGCTCAGAAAAAACCGCGCCGTTAAATATGCTTTTGCTAACAGCTATAAAGAGGCGTATGATATTACTGCCGACGAGTATTCGAAGTATCAGTGGGCTCTTGAAAACACGGGCCAGAACGGCGGTACCACAGGTCTTGACGTCAACGCCGAGGGTCTCTGGAGCGCGGCTGAGGGCTCTGAAAAAGAACAGATTATTGCCGTTGTCGATACAGGCTTTGATTTTACACATCCGGATTTAAAGGATATTGCCTGGACTAATACGCACGGCTCTAAGCTTCTCGGTAAGCACGGCTATGACTTCTCAAACGGAGATACCGACCCTCAGGACGATAACGGACACGGCACTCACTGCGCGGGAATTATCGCCGCAGCTGCCGATAATAACGAAGGTATAAGCGGTATCAGCAAAAGCCATACTAAGATTATGCCTCTTAAATGGCTCGATGAAGACGGAGGCGGCTTTACCGAGGACGTCCTTTCCGCTTATGAATATATTAACAGAGCTATTGACCTCGGTGAAAACGTAGTAGCTATAAGCAACAGCTGGGGCGGTATGGCGGATGAGGATGAGCTCCACGCTTTTGAGGAAATATTCAATAACTTCGGCGAAAAGGGAGTAATCTCTCTTGTGGCTGCGGGTAATGAGTCTACCGATATCACCGATGCTATAGTTGAAAAGACGGAATTTTTAGGTATTGAATTTGAAGAGAAATATTATATTTCTCCCGCTTCATGCCAGAGTCCTTACAGCTTAACAGTAGCCGCTACTAATGAAAACGACGAGCTTGCGGGCTTTTCAAACTATTCAGATAAAAGAGTCGACGTTGCGGCTCCCGGCTGTGATATCCTCTCGAGCGTATCCTTCGATTGCTTTAACCCGTCGATCTATTCTGATGAAAAGAAAGCGGCAGTTGTATCTCAGTTTCAGGATTTTGACGGTACGGTAACCTCTTCCGATTTAGGTTATCCGAAGATGGTTGATATCCCCCATGAGGACAGCAAGGATTACTTTAGTGTTGATTTCTCCTCAAATGCTACCGTAGCTCAGCTTGATAAGCATTTCGGCGATTCGGGTAAATCTCTTGCAGTAATTACTCAGGATGAAATTGAACAGCCCGAGGATGAGGACGAGGATAAAAATGCGCTTCTTTACTGCTTTGAGATTCCTTATACTATCCCTGACGCCGATAAGAATTACAGCGTAAGCTTTATGGCTTCGGGCAGTTCGGACTGCATAGCTCTTGTAAACGACGTTCCCGCCGACTTCGAGGTTAAAGAGAATCTGGAAGATATGATTAACGGACCCTATTCAGTCGGTGATTTCGGTGGCGAAAAGGGCAGCGCCCGCTGGTCGCACGTAACCCGAAATTTCGACGTAAGCAATAAGTCGCTTTATAAGAAATCAACCGACAGGAAGATTGTTGTCATAGCTCAGGTCTTCGAAAAGAATACCGAATTAATCATTGACGATTTCGCAGTCAGTACACAGGGTATTGATACCGCTGAGTTCGGGAAATATGACTTCTATAACGGAACCTCAATGGCTACGCCGTTCGTTGCGGGCGCTGTCGCTCTTTTAAAGAACGCATTTCCCGACGCTACCGCGCGCGACGTTATAAATATGATTAAGAATACGGGAAGAAGCGTTGAGGGACTTAAGGATAAGGTCGAAAGCGGAAAAGTCCTTTCGCTTGATAATACGGATAAAACTCCGCCGATGCTTTTCAACGCGAAGTATGATGAAAAAGGAAACGTTGTGCTTGAGGGCTCGTTTAAAGACGTTACCTCGGTTAAGGCTGACGGAAAAACGGTTAAACCCACAGCCTCAAAGCAGTCCGAAATCGTGCTTCCCGACAGCTCGTACAATACGAAAAAGGTTACCTTTACAGTTGACAACGCTTACGGAACCGACACCTATACGGGACTTCTTTCAAGGAAAAAGCTTATTGAAAAGTCCGATGAGGTCGAGGGCGAGCCTATGAATACCTCGGGCGGCTTTATGCTTCCCGCGGGCGATAAGGCATACTACATTTCCTCGCTTAACACGATAGGCTCCGTTTCATACGACAGCGATATGGGAATGTATATGTACGACGAGTTCTCTGCGCCTCAGATTGACGTTTCTAAGCTGTTTGAAACGAAGAACGATAACGCGGAGATATTCGCTACGGTAACCTCTGCGGTTTACAGTAACGAAAAAATCTTCTTTACCGCAGTCCGTGAGATTGTAACCTCAGGCGGTGCGGTAATCGGCTACGATAACGCCTTCGGTTATACTGACATTACGGGCGGCGATACGGTTAAGCTTTGCGAGCTTCCCGACGAAGCGATGTTCGGCTCGTCGCTTGCGGCATATAACGGTAATATCTATCTTGCCGGCGGTATCGACGAGGAAAGCAATACCTACAGCGACGCGGTATATCTTTATAACACCTCTAAAAAGGTGTTCGCAAAGCAGTCCGCAAAGCTTCCGACGGCAAGAGCTTACACAAGCTTCCTTCAGTACGGAAATAAGCTTTACGGAGTTTACGGCGCACAGGCTGACGGAAATATGCCCGCTATTATCTGCTTCGACGGCGCTAAGTGGAGCGCGTCAAAGGTTAAGTTCGATACCGACGACTTCAATGAATACCCGATAAGTGAAACAGATACCGTCAGGGTATACAGAGGCAACCTCGGTATAGGTAAAAACGGACTCTTCCTTAACGGCGTATATCTTTACGGCTTCGGCGATACTTATGATTACGACGTTTCGGGCGATAAGCTTGTCGCTTCCGCATACTCTGCAAAGAATACGCTTGACGGCGTTAAGCTTATAGGCACTACGCTTCCCGGCTGCTTTATAGGATACGAAGTGGTTACCGACGATATTGATATTGACGATATTGATATCAGCGCGTACGGACTTACAAGAAAGGTTATCTTCGGCGACGAAGATATCGAGCCCGTCGTCGACGATTTCACGGACGATTTCGATATAGAGCCCGTAGCGTATAAGCTCAATACCGCTACCGCCTACGCCAAGGTGACCTCATCGGTTAAAAACGCGAAGGTTAAGCCCTCCAAGATGAACGTCGCGTACGGCGATACGGTTACCGTTAAGGTAACGCCTAAGGCGGGTTACGCTGTTCAGAGCATAAGCGCTAACGGTAAGGTCGCTTCAATAAATTCCGAAAAGGCAACCGTAAGAGCAACTGCTGCCAAGATTAATATTACCGCTTCCGTTAAATACGTCGCTCCCGCTAAGGTTAAGGGCGTAAAGGCTAAGGTAAATAAGAAGAATCCGAATAAGGTTACCGTAAGCTGGAAGAGGGCTAAAAAGGCTAAGGGCTATCAGGTCCAGCAGTATAAAAAGGGAAGATGGAAGACCGTTAAAACGATTAAAAAGGCTAAAAAGGTAAAATGTACACTTAAGGCTAAGAAGGGCGCTAAGTTCCGCGTAAGAGCCTTCGGTAAATACAATAAAAAGACCTATTACGGAAAATGGTCAAAGGCTGTTAAAGCTAAATAGTTTTATACGAAAAGGCATCGCTTCGGCGATGCCTTTTTTGTTATCAAATTGTCATTTGATTTTGCACATAGTGTATAGTATATTTAATATAGATTATTATAATTTACGGGAGAAACGCTATGAAGAAGTTTACCTTAAGCGGTAATGAGAGCCTCGGTATCGAGTTCGGCTCAACAAGAATAAAAGCAGTTCTTATCAATTCCGGGTGCGAGGTGCTTGCCTCGGGCGGTTATAACTGGGAAAACCGCCTCGAAGACGGAGTGTGGACCTATCACGCCGACGAGATTATTACGGGACTTAAAAGCGCTTACGCCGAGCTTAACGAAAACGTAAAAGCCGCGTCGGGCGGATATATAAAAACGCTTTCGGGTATATGCTTCTCCGCTATGATGCACGGCTATCTTGCATTCGATAAAGACGATAACCTTCTCGTGCCCTTCAGAACCTGGCGTAATACAATAACGGGCGAGGCGGCGTCAAGGCTTACCGAGCTTTTTGATTTCAATATTCCTCAGCGTTGGAGTATTGCCCATCTCTATCAGGCAATCTTAAACGGAGAGGAGCACGTAAGAGAGATAGCTTTTTTTACAACTCTCGCAGGTTACGTTCATTATCTCCTTACGGGAGAAAAGGTGCTCGGTATAGGCGACGCGTCGGGTATGTTCCCGATAGACAGCACTATTAATAATTATGACGAAGCTATGCTTAACGCCTTTTCGGCGCTTCCCGAGGTGAGCCGCTATCCGTGGGATATAAGAGATATTCTCCCGAAAGCGCTTCCCGCAGGCGTTGTCGCGGGACGGCTTACAGAGGACGGCGCGGCGCTTCTTGACGAAAGCGGAACGCTTGAAGCGGGAATCCCGCTCTGTCCGCCCGAGGGCGACGCGGGAACGGGTATGACCGCCACGAACAGCGTAACGGTAAGAACGGGTAACGTCAGCGCAGGTACTTCTATATTCGCTATGGTCGTACTTGAAAAGTCTCTTGAAAAGGTTTATGAAGAAATTGATATGGTTACGACCCCGTCCGGTAAGCCCGTAGCTATGGTGCATTGTAATAACTGTTGTACCGACCTCGATTACTGGGTGAACGTGCTTTACGACTTCGCAAAGCGCTCGGGCAGCGCGCTTACAAAGCCTGAGGTTTACGACCTGCTCTATAATTCTGCGCTCGAGGGCGAAGCGGACTGCGGAGGCTTAGTGAATTTCAACTATTTCTCGGGCGAGCCCGTTTCACATACCGAGGACGGAAGACCGCTCTTCGTAAGAGCTCATGGGGCAGGCTTTACGCTTCCCAACTTTTTCAGGGCTCAGATTTATTCCACGATGGCAACGCTGAAAATCGGTATGAAGATACTTGAAAACGAAAACGTTAAAATAGATAAGCTCTACGGTCACGGCGGACTCTTTAAAACTCCCGTCGTCGGTCAGCGCCTTATGGCGGGCGCTGTTAACGCTCCTGTTTCGGTTATGGAAACCGCAGGCGAGGGCGGCGCATGGGGCGCGGCTGTTCTTGCTCAGTATATGAATAACAGCGGCGCCGAGCTTGAGGATTATCTTAGTAATACCGTATTCAGCGCCTGTAAAAGCACTACCGAGACTCCCGACAAAAAGGACGTCGAGGGCTTTGAAAAATATATGGAGCTTTACGTTAAAGCGTTAGAAGCCGAAAAGGCAGCTTACAGGAATATATAGGAGGAGCTATGAGTATTAAGAATTATGAATTCTGGTTTGTTGTGGGAACGCAGTTTCTCTACGGCGAGGATATTTTTGAAACAATCGACAGTCACGCAAAGGAAATGGCTGCCGAGTGGAGCAGAGAGCTTCCCTGTAAGGTGGTAGCGAAGCCCTGCGTAAGAACGTCAAAGGGAATACTTGACGTAATGCAGGCGGCGAATAACGACGGGAGCTGTGCGGGAGTTATAACCTGGATGCACACCTTCTCACCGTCAAAAATGTGGATTGCGGGCTTTAACGCTCTCGAAAAGCCCTTCCTTCATGTCAATACACAGTTTAACCGCGATATCCCGTGGAACGAAATTGATATGGACTTTATGAATCTTAACCAGTCCGCCCACGGAGACCGCGAGCACGGTTATATTACCGCCCGTATGCGCCTTAACCGTAAGGTTATCGCAGGCTACTGGAAGGATAAGGAATTTCAGCGAAAGATGGGCGTCTGGATGCGCGCCGCAGTCGGCGCCTGCGAAAGCCGTAAGCTCCGCGTTCTGCGTATTTCCGACAATATGCGTAACGTTGCCGTAACCGACGGCGATAAAATCGAGGCGCAGATTAAACTCGGCTGGCAGGTCGACCACTACGGCGTAGGCGATATTATCCGTATGGTTGAGGCAGTAACAGAAGAGGAAATAGACGCTCAGATGAAGGAGTATGAGGAGCTCTATACCTTCGATACCGATAATACCGACTCGGTCCGTTATCAGGCAAGGGAAGAGGTCGCGCTTAAAAAATTCCTCGTTAAAGAGGGCTTCGGCGCGTTCCACACTAACTTTGAGGACTTACAGCAGCTCCGTCAGCTTCCCGGTCTCGCTTCTCAGGACTTAATGCGTCAGGGCTTCGGCTTCGGCGCAGAGGGCGACTGGAAGGTTGCCGCAATGGCCCGTCTTATGAAACTTATGAGCGAGGGTATGGAAGGCGGAACCGCCTTTATGGAGGACTATACTTACCATTTCGAGCCCGGTAATGAAATGCTTCTCGGCTCTCACATGCTCGAGGTCTGCCCGACCATCGCTTCCGAAAAGCCGAAAATTCAGGTTCACCCTCTCGGCATCGGCGACAGAGAGGACCCTGCGCGTCTTGTCTTTAAGGCACAGACGGGCTGCGCGATTGTTGTAACACTCGTCGATATGGGCGACAGACTTCGTATGATAGTAAATGACGTCGAGTGTAAGGAGCAGGTAAACGATATGCCTGAACTTCCCGTAGCGGGAGTGCTCTGGAAGCCGCTTCCCGACCTTCAGACCTCCGCTGAGGCGTGGATATACAGCGGCGGTGCTCACCACAGCGTTCTCTCATATTCTCTCACCGCCGAACACATGCGCGATTTTGCTGAGATTATGGGAATTGAGTTTATACACATAAATAAAAACACCGTTATCGAAGAGCTCCGAAAGGAATTATTCTATAACGACGTTGCATATAAATTAGGGATTTGAAAACTATGCTTGAAGAATTAAAACGAAGAGTGTTTGAAGCCAATCTGAAGCTTGTTGAATACAACCTTGTAGTGCTTACGTGGGGAAACGTTTCCGCCGTTGACCGCGAAAGCGGACTCGTCGTAATAAAGCCCTCGGGCGTTCCTTACGGCACTATGACGGCTGACGATATGGTAGTTATGGATTTAAACGGTAATAAGGTTGAGGGAAGACTTAATCCCTCGTCGGATACCCCGACTCACCTCGAGCTTTACAGACAGTTCAAGGATATCGGCGGTATCGTACATACCCACTCTCCCTGGGCGTGCTCCTGGGCGCAGGCGGGACGCGATATTCCCGCTTACGGAACTACTCACGCCGATTTCGCGGATTGCGCCGTACCCTGTACAAGAGGTCTGACCTCTGACGAGGTTTACGGAGAATATGAGCTTAACACGGGCAGGGTAATCGTTGAGGAATTCAAAAAGCGCTCGCTTGACCCGAAAGAGTGTCCCGCGGTGCTGATTCACCGTCACGGACCCTTTACCTGGGGAAAGGACGAAAATAAGGCTGTTGAAAATGCGCTGATACTCGAGGAGGTCGCAAAAATGGCTTACCGCACCGAAAGCGTTGCGGCGCTGAGCGACGGCTCGGATATAGGTATAGAGGATTATCTTCTCGATAAGCATTATCAGAGAAAGCACGGAAAAAATGCCTATTACGGACAGGAGGACAAATAATGAGAAAAAAAGTAATAACACTTTCTTCGCTGTTTGCGCTTTTAATATGCTGCTTTATCGGCGTTAACGCTTATGCGGACGAGCCGTTCGATATTTCCGCAGCTGAGGTTAAAACTACCTATGCAAGCTACGATTACCGCTTTAAAGAGATTAAGCCCATCGTAACCGTAACGGTCGTTAAGGAAGGCGAAAGCGTTAAGCTTGATTCAAAAACGGATTATACCGTTGAGTATTCCGATAATATCAATGCGGGTACCGCTACCGTTACCGTAACGGGAACGGGCGGTTATACGGGATGCGCAACGGGTAACTTTACTATCCGACCGCTTAAAATAACCGAAAAGGGCTTTTCGTATACAAATACCGTTAAAGCGTACCCCGGTTCAGCTCCGCAGTATTCGGTTCAGTATAAGAAAACGGAGCTTGCGCTTGATACCGATTATACCGTTACCTCGACCGGCTACGATAAATGCGGCTATAAGGTCGCTGAGGTTAAAATTAAGGGAATCGGTAATTTCAGGGGAACAAAAACGATTAAAGCAAGCGTTTATCCCGACAGGGTAACGGGCATTAAATATAAGAAAACCGGCGCGTCCGAAATAAAATTCAAGTGGAAATCCCTTGAAAACGAGGGAATTAAGAATTACAGGATTTACCTCGTCGATAAAAAGGGTAAGGTAATAAAAACCTTTAAGGACGTTAAGACTAACAGCGCCGTTCTCTCCGACCTTGAGAGAGGAAAGGTATATAACTTTAAAATCAGAGCGTACGTCACTAAAAACGGAAAAACGCTTTACAGCGATTTCAGTAAAAAGGTTTCCTGCTTTACAAGGCCCGAAAAGGTTACGCTTAATTACGCCTGCCGCGGCGCTAAGTATAAAATCAACGCAGGCTGGGACGAAATCTCCTGCTCGGGTTATCAGATTAAATATTCAACCGATAAGAAGTTTAAGAAAAACGTAAAATACGCCTATGCGGGAAGCTTAAAGACCTCTAAGAAAATAAAGGTCAAAAAAGCCGGTAAGCCCTACTACGTAAAAATCAGGGCTTATACGAAGTTCAACGGAGAAAAGAAGTTCGGTAAGTGGAGCAGAAAGTTCACTACCGAGTTCGGCAAGCTCTATGAGTATTATTCAACCTACTATGTAAATAATCCGAATAGAACTACTAACCTTAAGCTTGCGTGTAAGGCTATCGACGGTACTATTATTTATCCCGGCGAAACCTTCTCGTTTAACGAGGTCGTAGGTATCCGTACCGCAAGCAAGGGCTATAAGCCCGCTCCGATTTTTACGGGTACTACGGGACATGAGGACGGCGTCGGCGGCGGAGTATGTCAGGTAGCAAGCACTATGTTTAACGCAGCGCTTTACTGTAATTTCGCTATCGTAGAAAGACATCAGCATTCCCAGAGAGTCGTCTACTGTCCGCTCGGACGCGACGCTGCTATTTTCTGGGGAAGCGAGGACTTTAAGTTCAGAAATACGAGCGACTTCCCGATTAGAATCAATATGATTTGCGAGGGCGGAAAGCTTACCTGTAAGATTTACACTAACGGATATAAGAAACCGCCTAAAGTAAAGCTTGAGGTGGACAGAAGCGGAAATCACTTTACGCTTCACCGATACGTTAACGGAAAATCAAACTATACAACAAGGTCAACGTATTAAAAAAGGGAGAGCGCAAGCTCTCCTTTTTATTTCGTAAGTAAGTCTATAATCCTGTTTACCGTGCTGCCGTCGAGTACCGCCTCTCTGCGCGTTATGTAATTAATCAGCTCACGGGTTTCTCCGCTTGTGAGAACGGGAACGTCCCCGTCTCCCGATATTTTAAGAACCGTTTCGGGATTTACAAAATATACCGCGCATTCAACGTCGCAGCGGATTCCGTTTGCTCTTAAAAGCTTAGCGAGCCGGTATCTGTGAGTGCCTACCTGCTTAACGGGGGAGTGAAAAATGCTCTCGTGCTCTATATTATATCGGTCGGTCTTTACCTTTTCCCAGCTCTTTTCGTCGTAGTCTCCGTAAACCGTGCCTTTCATATTTTTAACCTCAATGATAAAAACGCCCGTTCTTCCGACTACGATATTATCGGTTTCGCTCGTTTCGCCGTTATACCTTATAACCGCGTTCTGAATAACCGTGTATCCGTCGGGAAGATATTTTTCAAGTATAAAGCCTGCACGGCGCTCTCCCTTGTTTCCGTAGCTTTTTATCTCTGCGTTTTCTTTTAACCTTCCTGCCGATGCGTAAAGAACGGCAATTCCGATAATAAGAGATAACGCTCCCGCGGCGAGCGCAATAAACGACCCGTTTGTAAAAAACACTATCCCAAGAATAACGGAAGCGATAATCATTACAGCTCCCGCTCCTAATCCCGAGCCGCCGCCCGGACTGTGAGCGCCGCCGTTTTTTTGAATAATATCTGCCATTTTATACCTCTAAGTCTAACGGGGAGCCGTTATTCAGTCCTCTCTGAACTGTAATTCGTAAAGCTCGCGGTAAAGTCCGTTAAGCTCCATTAATTCCCCGTGCGTTCCTTTTTCGGTTATCCTTCCGTCAGTTACTACCGCGATTGTATCGGCGTTTCTGATAGTTGAAAGACGGTGAGCTACTACAAGAGTCGTCCTGCCTTTACACAGCTCGTCGAGCGCCTGCTGAATTAAAACCTCGGTCGTGTTGTCGAGAGCGCTCGTCGCCTCGTCGAGTATAAGTATAGCGGGATTCTTAAGGAAAACGCGCGCTATCGAAACTCTCTGCTTCTGTCCGCCCGAAAGCCTTATTCCGCGTTCGCCTATTTCCGTGTCGTACCCGTCGGGAAGGCTCGTTACGAAGTCGTGAAGGTTTGCACTTTTTGCCGCCTCAATAACCGCCTCGTCGCTTGCGTCAAGACATCCGTATTTAATGTTGTCGCGTATCGTTCCCGAAAAGAGAAATACGTCCTGCTGAACTATTCCTATATTGCGGCGTACCGAGTCCATTGTAAGCGACCTGATATCCTTCCCGTCAATAAGAATAGCGCCGTTTCCGTCATCAAGCTTATAGAAATTCGGTATAAGGTGACATATAGTCGTTTTACCTCCGCCGGACGGACCTACGAGCGCGATTTTCGTACCCTTCGGTATCTTAAGCGAAACATGGTCAAGAACGCCCTCCTCCTCGTTTTCCGTGTAGGAGAAGCATACGTCGCAAAGCTCAATATCTCCTCTCGCCGTGCCTAAATCAACGGCGTCGGGCGCGTCCTTTTCCTCGGGTATATCCATAATCTCAATAAATCTCTTAAAACCCGTAGCGCCGTTCTGCCATTGCTCCGTAAAGTTAACGAGGGTCTGAACAGGAGATATGAAAAGGTTTACCGAAACGATAAACGTCGAGTATTCGCCGAAATTGATTTTTCCGTTATATAGGAAAATACCGCCCGCGATAAGAATAATAACGTTAAATACGTCGGTAACGAACGAGGTCGTAGAGAAGAATTTCCCCATAGCCTTGTAAGAGTGAGCCGAGGCGTCGACGAACATTTTGTTTCCCTTTTCGAATTTTTCCTGCTCCTTATCGGCGTTGGTATACGCTTTGGTAACGCGGATACCCGTAATAGAGCTTTCAAGCGCCGCGTTTATTACCGCGTTGCTTTTACGCCTCTCGGTAAAAGCGTCGCGCATCTTTTTTCTGTAATGTCTTGAAACTATTACAAGAAACGGAACGCACGCGAATATTATAAGCGTAAGCCATACGTTGATTGTACAAAGATAGCCGAAGCTCAGTATAATCATTATCGAGCTTGTAAGAAGGTTTTCGGGACCGTGGTGAGCAAGCTCGCTTACTTCGAAAAGGTCGTTGGTCATTCTCGTCATAATCGAGCCCGTCTCGTGATTGTCGAAAAACGAAAACGGAAGCCGCTCAAGATGGCGGAAAAGCTCGCTTCTCATCTGCGCCTGCATTCTTGTACCTACTATATGGCCCTGGTACTGAACGAAATAGCGTAGAAGCATTCTTACTATGTAAAGCGCTAAAACGCCCGCGCCCGCGACAATAATAGCGTTGTATTTTTTGTTCGGAATATAATCGTTGAGCATCCTGTTAGTCATAACGGGATAAACCATTCCGAGAAGTGAAATCATTACCGAAGCCGCCATATCCGCTGAAAACAGCAGAAGGTGAGGCTTGTAATAAGAA
>JAILGO010000052.1 GCA_024696725.1 Eubacterium sp.
GGGCTCCGTTACCTATGCAAAAGTAAAAGGTGACAAAAAGCTTTCGATTAATAAAAACTCGGGCAAAATCACCGTTAAAAAAGGACTAAAAAAAGGCACGTATAAATTAAAGGTTAAGGTTTCCGCAGGCGGTAACGCCAACTATAAGGCAGGCTCAAAAGCCGTAATCATCATAATTAAAATCGTCTGATATAAAAAAGCTGACGCAACGCGTCAGCTTTTTCTTTTTATCTTTTTTTGTAAAGCACCAGCTCGGGATTTGCGCCCTCCGCCTCATACGTGCATATCAGTATGAAGTCCATATTGGCAAGCACCCCGAAGCAACGGTCGCCGCCGAATTCAGACTCAAGCTGATTGCCGAGATAGGTTGTGCCGTCGTCAAGGAATTTAACCTTTTCGCCGCTCGGGAGGCGGTATTCAAGATTAACGTATTTTCCGACAAGCGCGTTAAGGCTTTCAAGCTTCGGCATACCCTCTACGTTCAGCGCGTTAATCTCGTCGATAAGCTGCTTTTTGAACTGCTCGAACTCTCCGTTGTCGCTCAGCTCCTCATATCTTTTCCAGTAATTCAGAGTAGGAAGCAGCTGCTTCATATATTCCCTTGCCTGCTCCTCGGAAAAGCCGTCCCCTGCAAGATGACCGGCGCAGACGTCAATCAGCTCGTCCATATCGCTGTAAGTGTACGTTCCGTCGGCGTAGCACCACTTACAGTATTCCTCGTTGAGCGAGCCGTCGGCGTTTCTTCCGATAAGCTCGTCCTCAAGCGGCATACCGCAGCACTGACATACAAGCTTTTGCGGCGAGCCGAGCAGGGTGTTTATTGATACCTCAAACAGCTTTGAAAGCAGCTTCAGCGTCTCCGTATTAGGTACGGTTTCGCCGTTTTCCCAGCGCGATACCGCCTGACGCGTTACAAAAACCTTCTGAGCAAGCTCGTCCTGTGACAAGCCCTTCTTGGTTCTTAACTCATAGATAATATCCTTAGTGTCCATTACTGCACCTCCCGTATATTATACTAATATAACAAAATGGAAAATACAATCAACCCGCTGTTGCCCTGAAGCAGAGCTTAAGCCTGCTCCTCGCAGCGATGAATTTCAATCAGCTCGCTGACTGAAAGAGCGACGGGCTTCGGAAGAACGGTGTTTTTAAGCGCCTTACCGAATTCCTCAACGGTCTGAGCCTTTTCAAGCGGACGGAACGCTGCGCGCTTAAACTCCGTCGGCGCCTGCCAGCGCGACATACGGCATATAACCTCCTCGCGAAGCTCGGGCGGCTGTTTTCTGCTCACGCCTTCCGCTGTAAGCACGGCTCCCTTTTTAACGTCAACGCCCTTGATTTCAAGAACTACGGGCTCGCCGTCCTTTTCCGAACCGATAACCTTAACCTTATAGTTTCTCTTTTTCGGAATAACGCTTAAGTCGCCCTCAGCGCCGTTAATCTTAAAGGTCAGCCTGCCGTCGGCATATTCAATTTCAAATTTCGTCGTTGCGGTATGCTCCTCGCAGTCGGTCTTTCCGTTATCCTCAACGAGAGTAAAGCTTCCGTTACCCGAAACAGCCCATATTTCAAAGCTTTCGGGATTGTCGGTACGGTTTCCGCCGTCGGCTGAAAGCGGAATAATCGTTCCGTCCTTTGCGAGTACGGGGATTGATTCAAGCTCACGAAAGAGCGTGATTTTTTTATTTCCGTTATAGCTTCTTCCCGTGAACAAGTCGGTATAACGTCCCTCGGGAAGCCATGCCTCAACGCTTCCGAAATTGTTTTCCTTGTGCTGACGCTCGGTAATCGGACATACGATAAGCTCTCCGCCGAAGAGATACTGGTTCGGTACGCTGTACGCCTCCTCCGTCTCGGGATAAGCGTAATACATCGGCTCGCAAAGCGCAAGTCCCTCGCTGTGCGTTCTTCTGTCCATAGTGAAGAGATACGGAATCATTCTGTGGCGCAGACGAAGCCAGTCCGAAGCGCAGCGGTAAACCTCCGAGCGGAATTTCCACGGCTCCTTGCCGAGAAGCTCCATAGAGGTAGAATGAAGCCTTAAAACAGGCGAAAATACGCCGAACTGCACCCAGCGCATATATAAATCGTCGTCGCGGTAGCCGAAGTGATGTCCTCCGATGTCGTGGCTCCACCAGCTGTATGCGGCGTTTGTTGCGGTAGCGGTAAAATACGGCTGGAATTTAAGCACGCGCCAGCTCGTCTCGGTATCTCCCGAGAAGCCGAGCGGATAACGGTGAGCTCCGAAGCCTGCGTAACGCGAAAGAATCAGCGGCATTCTTCCGTCCTCAGCGTTATCAAGATAATGATAGTGATTAAGAGCGTTAAGCGGGTCAAGTCCGGGGACTTCGCTGCTTTTGCCCTGCTGCCAGTCTATCCACCAGAAGTCGACGCCGTCTCTTTCGTACGGCTTATGAAGAACGTCAAAATATGCGTTCCAGTATTCGTCGCTTCCGCAACGGAATTCTACCGTTTTCTTTGTTTTCGGGTCAATGCCGACAGCCTTTGCCATCTCCTCATACATATCCTCGTAGGAGTGAACGCCGTCAGCAGGGTGAAGATTTACGGTTATGTGAAGGTTATCGTCCTTAAGCTTCTTAAGGAACTCTTTATAATCGGGGAAAAGCGCGGTGTTCCACGAATAGCCCGTCCAGCCGCCGTAATCAACTCCGAATTTTTTCTTAATATCCTTTACCCAGTGCCAGTCCATATCTATAGTCGCAACGGTAAGCGGAATATCTTCCTTCTTAAATCTCGCCATAAGCTCGAGATATTCCTTCTGCGTATAAGCGTGATAGCGGCTCCACCATACGCCGAGAGCAAAACGCGGAACAATCGGAACGGGCGAGCTTATTTTATAAAACGCCTGAAGCGTGCCCCGGTAATCCTTTCCGTAAGCAAAGGCGTAATAGTCAACCGAGCCCGCCGCTCTTTTTATAAAATGTCCGTCGCCGTCTATCAGCATTGATTTACTGTCGTTAAAAAGATACGCGCCGTCCTCGGTAATAAGTCCGTCGTCGAGCTTAATGCTTCCGAAGGTTCCGTCAAGAGTTCTTGTCGTTCCTTTAAGATTTTTCTGTTTTGAAAAGACCGCGGTTTTTTCAGTATCCTTAAAGTATACGCTGTACGGCTTGCCCTTTCGGATATTGAAGATTACCTCCTCGGTTTCCGCGTTTATTCCTTCTTCGGCGGGCGTAACCTTAAGCATACCCGCCGGCGCCTTTCTGAACCATACGGCAAAGCTTGCCAAATCTGTACTGTTCCCCGACTTTTCAACCCTTATAAGCCTCGGCGTAAGATAGGTAATTCTTACCCCGTAGCCGCAGAAAATCTGCTCGGCGCCTGCCCTCGGGTCCGTCTTTGCAATAAGAGATTTTTTTAACATAATATTACTCCCCCGTATTTACTTTAACCCGCCGCAGATTCGGGCTTACGACGGTATATTATCTGTCGTTTCTCTTTTTTACGTCCTTTGCGATATATATCGGGCGGTTTTTGACCTGCTGGTATATCTTTGCAATATACTCGCCGATAATTCCGACGGTGAAAAGAAGCACGCCGCCGAAAAAGCTTATAAGTATAACAAGCTGAGTAAAGCCGTCGACGCTGATATGCGCGGTAAGCTTTCTTATTACGGTAACGATAAGATAGATTAACGAAGAGGCGGTTGCGATACTTCCGATATATATCGAAAGCTTAAGCGGTGCGGTGGAAAACGCGATTATTCCCGTTATCGCGTATCTCATAAGCTTGCCGAGGCTCCACTTCGTTTTTCCGCTGTTTCTTTCCTCGGCTTTGTATTCAAGATAATGAACGTTAAAGCCTACCCAGCTGAATATTCCTTTTGAGAAACGGTGATATTCCCCGAGCTCAAGCACGGCGTCGCGGACCTTACTGCTGAAAAGACGGAAATCGCTCGCTCCGTTTTTAAACTCAATTTCGGCAATACGGTTAATAAGCTTGTAGAAGAGATTTTTTAAGACGCTTTTTCCCTTCCCCTCGCTTCTCTCCTTCTGATAAGCGCATACGCAGTCAATATCGGGGTTAGCTTTAACGGTGTTATACATTTCAAGCGCAACCTCGGGACGCTGCTGAAGGTCGGCGTCTATTATACAGATATAATCTCCCGACGCCTGCTGAAGCCCTGCATAAATAGCGGACTCCTTGCCGAAGTTTCTCGAAAAGTCAACGACCGTAATATTGCTGCTGTATTCAAGCTTAAAGAGCTCGTCGAGGCGCTCGGCGGTTTTGTCGGTGCTGCCGTCGTTTATATAAATATATTCAAGTCTTACGCCCGTGTTATCAAAAGCCTTCTGAGTCTCGTCGAAAAGCTTTCTGACGTTTCCCTCCTCGTTATAGCAGGGAATAATTAAAGATAAATCCATATCTTCCGCTCCGAAATCTTTATATTTTTTCAATCATAATTCTACCATATCGCCGTAGCTTTTTCAACCTTATTAATTTTAACACAAGGTTGATATTGTATTTATCCGCCTTATAATGTATAATATACTCTATATTGAAAGAAAGAGACCGATACTATGAAGGTACTTGCAATAGGCGACGTCGTTTCCTCTTCGGGATGCGAATATTTAAGAGAAAAGCTTTTCGGGCTTAAAAGAGAATATGCCGCGGATATCGTAATCGTAAACGGTGAAAACTCCGCTCAGGGCAACGGCGTAACGCCTCAGAGCGCTCAGTTTATTTTCGATTCGGGCGCCGACGTGATAACTCTCGGAAATCACGCGCTGCGCCGTCCCGAGATATACGATTACCTTGAGGAAAACGAGTTTATTATCCGCCCTTCGAACTTTCATAAAAGCGCGCCCGGAAGAGGCTCTGTAATTCTCGACAAGGGCGCTGCAAGGGTAGCGGTAATCAACCTTCAGGGGACCGCGTTTCTTGACAACAACGAAAACCCGTTCGACGCGGCGGACAGAGAAATCGAAGCGGTAAAGGCAGAAGGCGCGGACATAATTATAATTGATTTTCACGCCGAGGCTACGGGCGAAAAAAGAGCGCTCGGCTTCTACGTTGACGCGAGAGCTTCCGCGCTTTTCGGAACGCACACTCACGTTCAGACCTCCGACGAGCAGCTTCTTCCCGGAGGTACGGGATATATTACCGATATAGGTATGACGGGACCGTATTATTCCGTTCTCGGCGTAAAGCCCGAGCTGATAATTAAGAAGCTTAAAACGAATCTTCCCGTAAGGTTTGAAAACCCGGACGGTCCGTGCGTGCTCGAGGGCTGCTTTTTTGAAATTGATAACAAAACGGGTAAAACCGTTAATATTGAGAGGTTCAGGGTATGATAAAAAAGCTGACGGCAGTTTTACTTACAATTTTAATATGTGTATTAAGCCTCAGCGCCTGCACCGCAGACAAGCCCGTACAGCCCGCCGTTACTACGGAAACCGCTGAGGAGTCGAGCGTAAGGAGCGTCGACGCCTCGGGCTTCAAGCTCAGCTATTCAAAGTCCGACAGTCTTAACCCGTTCGAGTCCGAAACGCTTAATAATCAGGTGCTTGAAACGCTCGTTTTCGAGAGTCTGTTCATTCTTGACGAAACGTGGGAGGCGCAGGCGCTTCTCGCCGAGAGCTATGAGTATACCGACAGCGAAACTCTCGTAGTAAAGCTCAAAGAGGGCGCGGTTTTTTCAAACGGTAAAAAGCTTCGTGCGGAAAACGTCGTTTATTCCTTTAAACGCGCTAAGGACTCGCCGCGCTGGAGCGCCGCGCTTTCGGGCTTTTCCTCAGCCGAGGAGAAGAGCGAATACGAGGTTAAATTTAACCTTACCTCCCCGAACCCCGAAGCGCATAAGCTTCTTACCTTCGCAATCGCAAAAATGGACCCCGATAAAAATGGCTATCCCATAGGAAGCGGACGTTATAAGTACGGCGAGGGCGCGGGACTTGTATATCTTGAGGTTAATCCGAAATACCGCGGCGATTTCAACCCGCATTTCACCAAGCTGCTTTTAATAAACATCACGGACGAAACGAGTATTGAAAACGCCGTGAACATCGGAAATATAAGCCTTGCATTCCGCGATATGTCAAAGGGAAGCAAGAATAAAATCCAATGTAATAAGAAGCCCGTTAATTTAAACAATCTTGTTTATCTCGGTATAAACTGCGAAAGCGGTATTACCGCGAACGCGTATATCCGAAAGGCAATATCTCTCGCTATCGACAGAGATACTCTCGTTAAGAGCGCTTACCGCGGTTACGCAAAGCCCGCGCTTTCGGTGTTCAACCCCGCCTGTAAGCTGGGTAAAAGCACCGCTGTTTTTAAAAGCACAGCCGATACGGACGGCGCGGTTCAGGCTATCGCACAAAGCGGAATAGATAAAAAGGACCTTAAGCTCGATATCCTTACAAGCTCAAGCGAGGGCAAGTCCGACGCGGCGCAGCTTATTAAGCAGCAGCTTGAAGCGGTAGGCTTCAAGGTAACCGTAAATAAGGAAAAGCCCTCGACCTTCAGCACGGAGGTTAAATACAGACATTTTAACCTCTACGTCGGCGAAACAAGGCTTACGGGCGATATGGGACTGAAAAGCTTTTTCGGCGGCGGCGCGACCTCTTACGGAATCGACGGAGATTTTGAAACCGTAAAATCCTATAAGGGCTATTTAAACGGAGAAAACGAAATAGGTAAGTTCGTGCTTGACTTTTCTCAGGAGCTTCCGTTCGTTCCGCTTTTATACCGTCAGGGAATGCTCTGCTATTCCTATTCGCTTCGCGGCGATATGCAGGGCTATACGGATAACTATTTTTCAAATATTGAGGATTGGTATTTTAACTGATGAACGTTAGGGATTACAGTATTCAGTACGTAAAGGGAGTAGGCGAAAAAAGAGCTCAGCTGTTCAATAAGCTGGGCATTTTCACCGTTGACGACCTTATCCGGTATTATCCGCGAACCTATCAGAACAGAAGTAAAACAAAAACCGTTCTTGAGGCGGAAAACGGCGAGCTCGTCACAATAAAAGCAACTATGATTACTCCCGTCAAGGAGTCGTTAATCCGAAAAGGGCTTACGCTTTATAAGTGTGATTTCACGGACGGCGAAAACGTTATCCACGTTACAATCTTTAATAATAAATACCTCGCTAAATCGCTGAGAACCTACGACGATTATATCCTTTACGGAAAGCTTGAAAAAAGCTTTACGAGGGCTTCCATGAGCTCCCCGGAGATTGAAAAAGACGAGGCGGCGATAGGCATTCTTCCCGTTTATCACGCTACCGAAAAGCTGAGCTCTAAATCAATAGCTAAGGTAGTGCGCGCGGCGCTCGATAAATTCGAATTATTCGAGGAAACGCTCGACGATGAAATAAGGCTTAAGTACGACCTGTGCTCGCTTGATTTCGCGTTAAGAGAGATTCACTTCCCTTCGGACGAAAAGAGCATCGAAAAGGCGAGAAAGCGCCTGATTTTCGAGGAGCTTCTTACGCTTCAGCTCGGTCTCCTTAAGCTCAAAGACAAGAAGCAGACTAAAAATGAAATCGTTATTAAGAACGATTATACCGACGAGTTTGCCGCCCTTCTTCCCTATACGCTTACGGGCGCGCAGAAAAGAGCTATCGCCGACTGTATCGGGGATATAGGCTCCGATACGGCAATGAACAGGCTTATTCAGGGAGACGTCGGCTCCGGTAAAACAGCCGTCGCGGCGGCGGTAATGCACACCGTAATTAAAAACGGATACCAGGCGGCAATGATGGCGCCTACCGAAATTCTCGCTGCTCAGCATTTTGAAACGCTCTCAAAAATGCTCGACGGAACAGGGATAAGAATTGCCCTGCTCACGGGCTCGACGAAGGCTAAGGAAAAGCGCGAGGTTAAAGAAAAGCTGCTCGAGGGCGAAATTGACCTCGCGATAGGAACTCACGCGCTCATACAAAACGACGTCGAATTCAGGCGCCTTGCTCTCGTTATCACCGACGAGCAGCACCGCTTCGGAGTTGAACAGCGCGCAAACCTTGCTATGAAAGCGGAAAATCCGCATCTTATGGTAATGAGCGCTACCCCGATTCCGAGAACTCTCGGGCTTATTATCTACGGCGATTTGAATATTTCAGTCCTTGACGAAATGCCTGAAGGCAGAATGCCCGTAAGGACGGATTTAGTCGATTCCTCCTACCACGAAAGAATTTATAACTTTATAAAAAAAGCCGTTGACAGCGGACGTCAGGCATATATCGTCTGCTCGCTTGTTGACGAGGGCGAAAGCGAGCTTATTTCGGCTAAGGAATACGCCGAAAAGCTTTCAACCACGGCTTTCAGAGGCTATAATCTCGGTCTGCTTCACGGAAAAATGAAGCCGAAGGAAAAAGAAAACGTTATGCTTGCGTTTGCGGGCGGCGACGTTCAGATTCTCGTTTCAACAACCGTCGTTGAGGTCGGAGTCGACGTACCGAATGCAACGGTTATGCTTATTGAAAACGCCGACCGTTTCGGTCTTTCGCAGCTTCACCAGCTCCGCGGAAGAGTCGGAAGAGGCGCGGAAAAGAGCTACTGTATTCTCGTGTCGGATAATAAGAGCGAAAGCTCCGCCGAGCGCCTTAAGGTCGTTAAAAGCACCTCTGACGGCTTTAAGCTCGCGGACTACGATTTAAAGACGAGAGGTCCCGGCGACTTTTTCGGTAAAAGACAGCACGGACTGCCGAGTCTGAAAATCGCCGATATGCTCGGCGATATGGAGGTCCTGCTAAAAGCGAGAGAATGCGCCGAGGAATTGCTCGGCGGGGACCCGAAGCTCGATAAATATCCTGCTCTCGTAGAAGAGGTTAACGATATGTTCCGCAAGGCGGTGAATAATTAAAAAGAAGGGCTGAGCCCTTCTTTTTTTGTTGTTAAACGTATTTTTCAAGCAGCGCTTTTCCCTTTTTATAAGGCTCACAGACCTCGCGGAGCATATCGTTATAAAACGCTTCGGCGGTTTTTCTTCGCTCCTCCGCGATTTCCCGTCCGCGACGGGTCAGGATTTTTGAATACACCCTTTCGAGCTTATACTTATATTCCTGAAAAAACGAGGCGTCCGGGTCCGCGCTTCCGTCCGAAGGAAATCCGTTTTCCCCGATACTGTAAAGCGGCTCGGCGTGAGCGCCGTTATAGACGAGCGTTCTCGCGATACCGAGAGTTCCGCACACGTCAATTTTATCTGCGTCGAAAAGTATTTTCGCCTCAATGCTTTCGGGCGGGTTGTCGCCTCTGAAGCGGTGAGCGCTTATACAGCGGCATACGGCGTCGGTAAATCCCGGCTCAAAGCCGTTTTCGCTCAGAAAACGGCGCGCCTTTTCAGCCCCGACCTCTGCGTGACAGAGCGAGGGGTTTTCGTTCTGCTCTTTTCTTCCTATGTCGTGCAAAAGACAGGCGGCGATAAGAATATCCCTGTCCGCATTTTCATATTCTGCTATATCAAGGGCAACGTACAAAACGCGGTAAACGTGCTCTCTGTCGTGAGCGCTGTCGTTCATACAGCTTTGCATATAACCTTCAAGCAGTCTGTAGCAATCCTTCGTCATACCGTCATGACAGCGCGGAATGCGCTCTGAGTCGCGTTACCGATTGTTCCTCCCTTAGCGGCGTCGCCGGCGAGAATGCACCTGATTCCCGCTTCCTCAAGCTCCTTTGCGAGCGCGTTGTTCGGGCGCACGCCCATAGAAAGAACTACGAGGTCCGCGGAAAGCTTTGACTTTCCGCCGCTCTTGCTTTCAACCGTAACGCCGTCGGGCTCTACGGAAACGAGCTTCGTGCCGAGAAGAAATTCCGTGCCGTAAGGCTTGATTCTGCTCATGCTGTCGTCAACGAACTGAAACCATGCGGCGCCGGCGATTTCGTCAGCCATTTCGATAACCGTAACCTTGTTTCCGAGCTCGTTGAGCTTTTCGGTCGTTTCAAGTCCCGTAAGTCCCGAGCCGATAACGGCAACGCGTCCGTCCTTAATCTCCTTCCGACCGAGAAGGATTTCCGGCGCGGTAACTACGTTTTCGCCGTTTATTCCCTCTATGGACTGCGGTCTTATCGGTACGCCGCCCGTCGCGAGAATAACAATGTACGGGTCGAGTTCCTTAAGCATATCCGCCGTCGCTTCGGTATTGAGCTTAATCTCGATTCCGAGCGACTCCGCTTCCTTTAGCAGGTCCTCAACCGCCCAGTGAAGCTTATCCTTGAACGGTCCCGAAGCAGCGATATTTACCTGACCGCCCGCTTCGCTTTCCTTTTCAAATACAATCGGCTCAAAGCCTCTGCGCTTAAGAGTAATCGCAGCCGTAAGTCCCGCAGGACCTGCGCCAACGACAGCCGCCTTAAAGCCTCTTCCGCTCTTGGGCATAGAGGCGTATTCCTTCTCAATTCCCACCGAGGGATTCAGCGCGCACTCGCCGACGCCTCCGACCGAGGCGTTTGCGATAAACGACTTGATACAGTGAAGACAGCCGATACATCTTCTTATCGTATCGCTCTTACCCTCCTCCGCTTTTTTTGCCCAGTACGGGTCGCAGATAAAGTTTCGCGCCGAGCCTATAAAGTCCTGATAGCCCTCCTTAAGCTGCTTTTCAGCCTGCTCGGGCGAGCGGATAAAGTTAGCCGCGATAACGGGAACGTTAACCGCCTCTTTAACCGCCTTCGCAAGATACGCTCTCCAGCCCGGCTCGAACGACGTCGGCTCAAGCCAGTAGTTATACGTATCGTAGCACGCGGACGAAACGTTAATTGCGTCGACGCCGAGCGCCTCAAGACGCTTCGCGATTTCAACGCCCGTTTCAAGGTGATAACCCTTGTCGGGGTAACCGATTTTATCGTAAAACTCGTCGATTGTAAGGCGCACGATAAGCGGGTAATCCTTTCCGCACTGCTCCTTGATTCCGTTTATAATCTCGGTAATGAATCTCAGCCTGTTATCAAACGAGCCGCCGTACTCGTCGGTACGCTTATTCGTGTTCGGTGAAAGGAACTGATGTAAAATATAACCGTGAGTCGAGTGAAGCTCAACCGCGTCAACGCCCGCCTTTTTACAGCGTACCGCCGCCGCGATAAAATCATCGCGGAGCTTATGTATTTCGCGTTTGCTCATTGCGTGGATACGCGTTGCGCCGTGAGCCGAAAGCTCGCATTTTGACGGCGCCTGAAGCGACATACAAAGCTTCTTCTGCTCGAGACCGAGAAGCAGGGGAGTCGCCTTGAAGAGCGTATTCGGAAGCTTCGGGAATTTCTCCGCAAGCGGAGTAATGAGCGGGAGCGTGTTGATTGAGCTCGCGTAGCCCTGCCGTCCGGGGTGATGGAGCTGAATACAGAGCTTCGCGCCGTATTTATGAATACGGTTAACCATCTCGCGCATAGGCTCAATATGGCGGTCGGAGCTCATCGATAGCTGAGTAAAACTCGAAGCTGCGCCCATATCGTTAACCCGGCAGATTCCGGGGATAATAAGTCCGACGCCGCCCTTTGCGCGTTCCTCAAAATAGTTTATCATTCTCTCCGTCGGCTCGCCGTTAATCTGACCGAGAGAGAATTCCGCCGCAGTCATAACTACGCGGTTTTTAACCTCCATAGTGCCTATTTTCATAGGCGAAAACATTATATCGTAGCTCATTTTTTCATATCCTCTAACTTTTTCTTAAAGCGGTCGAGCTTATTGCCCTCAAGCTTCCAGTATACCGTTCTGACCGGCGGACAAACGCCCATAAGCACCTTTGACACGCCAAAAAGGAAGCTCGGAGAAACGAATTTCTTTCCGCTTTCGATTCCGTTAACCATCTTTCTCGCGACAACGTCGGGCTGCTGTACGGGGAACGGCTTTTCGAATTCGACTTCGTTGGCAACCTTAAAGAAATTAGTGTCGGTTGCGACGGGATAAAGGCAGGTAAGCTGAAGGTTTTTCGCCTTTTCGAGCCTGATTGCCTCCTGGAAGCCGTGAAGTCCAAACTTCGTCGCGCTGTAAAGAGCGTAGCCCGGCATCGCCATCTGACCGATAGCGCTTACGGTATAGGCAAGCTTTCCGTCTCTTCCGTTTAAGTGTTCTCTGTACTTTGAATATGTATAAATCGGAGAAACCGTGTTGACGTTGAAGATTCGCGCGATTCTTTCCCAGTCGGTATACTCGAAGGGCTCATAGTACGGGAAGCCCGCATTAGCGTAGAACAGGTCGATTTTTCCGCCCCCGAACACCTCGTCAGCCTTTTCAAAGATTGCGTCGACGCCCTCCTTTGAGCCGATATCGACGTTCATCGGAATAACGTTTTCGGCGAAATCCTT
Source organism: Eubacterium sp. (assembly GCA_024696725.1). Classification (GTDB taxonomy): domain Bacteria; phylum Bacillota; class Clostridia; order Oscillospirales; family Acutalibacteraceae; genus Eubacterium_R. Next base: position 12,264 of record JAILGO010000052.1, read on the forward strand.
AAGCTTTTCCTCCGCGTTAAGCGACGGAGCGAGAATCAGGTTTCCGTCGCCCTTTGAAAGAATCTTAAGCACCTCAAGCCCTATTCCGCTTGAAGCACCGGTTAAAACGATATTGTGGTTAGTAAGCATAATTGCACCCCTTCTTTTGTCGGGTATAATATACCCTTTTGATAATTTCAGTATATAAATTAATAATACGTTTGTCAAATATATAATTGAGTTTTGGTCCGACTTCTGTTACAATACTGATATGAAAAAGGATTACCTTAAAAAGATGCGAAACGGAGAGCCGCTCTCCCTTTCAAATCTTCTGTCCATGACTATAAGACTGAGCGTTCCTACGATGCTCGCTCAGGTATCAATAATACTGATGGAATATATCGACGCCGCGATGGTCGGACGCCTCGGCGGAAACGCGACCGCGGCAATAGGACTCGTGTCGTCGACCACGTGGCTTATGGGCGGAATCTGCCATTCGTCGGTATCGGGCTTCTCCGTCCTCGCCTCACAGCATATCGGCGCTAACGACGAGAGCGGCGCCCGACGGATAATGAAGCAGGCGTTTATCTTTGCCCTCGGTATCAGCGCAGCCGTCGCGCTCGCGGGCTCTGCGTTAAGCGGAGCAATCCCCGTATGGCTCGGCGGTGAAAAGGAAATTCTGTCCGACGCATCGCGCTATCTTCTTATTATCGCGCTTACCTCGCCTGTATATCAGTTCAACAGTATCTGCGTTGCCATGCTTCAGGCAAGCGGAAATACGAAAACGCCGTCCGTTCTTGAAACAATGATTTGTATTCTGAACGTACCGTTCAACTATCTTTTTATCTTCGTTCTGAAAATGGGCGTTACGGGCGCGGCGCTCGGAACCGCGCTCGCCGAGGCGGTTATGATGCTCCCGTTCGGGTATCTTCTTCTTGTAAAATCCCCCGTGTTCCGCTTAAGGCACGGAGAAAAAACGGAAATCAGAAAAAAAGAGGTATTGCACGCGTTCAGGATTTCGCTTCCGCTCACCTTCGAGCAGACCGTTATGTGCACCGCACAGATTATGTCGATTAAAATCGTTTCGCCTCTCGGTACCGAGGCGCTTGCGGCGAACTCGCTCGCGGTCACGGCTGAAAGCCTCTGCTATATGCCCGGCTACGGAATAAGCTCCGCGGCTGCGGCAATGATAGGTCAGAGCATCGGCGCGAAACGGCGCGAATTACAGACAAAGCTGAGCTATATTACCGTCGGCTTCGGTATGGCGGTAATGGGAATATCGGGAGCGTTTATGTATTTTGCCGCTCCCGCGGTTATGAAAACCCTTACTCCCGTCGCTCAAATTGCCTCGCTCGGCGCGGCGGTACTTAGGATAGAGGCGTTTGCGGAACCGATGTTCGCCGCCTCGATAGTTTCCTCGGGCGTATTCAGAGGCGCGGGCGATACTCTCGTCCCGAGCATAATGAACCTTGTCTGTATGTGGGCGGTAAGGCTTCCGCTCTCTGCTTTTCTTGCGGGCGGCTACGGGCTTCGCGGAGTATGGACGGCAATGTGTATTGAGCTTTGCGTAAGAGGCTCCGCGTTTCTTATAAGACTGATAGTAAAAAACATAAAGCTGAGGAGAGAGCATTATGAACGCGTTTGATTTTGACAACACGATATACAAGGGCGAAAGCACTCTTGATTTGTTCTTCTTTTATATCGTAAAAAAGCCGTGGCTCGTTAAATTTCTTCCTACGGTTTTAAAGGCGTTTGCGCGTTATAAAAAGGGCGGCGTTACCATACCCGAAATCATTGAGCGCTACGTTCCGCTCGTTGAAAAGGATATATTCAGAGTGGTCGATTTTGAAAACGACGCCGTAGAGTTCTGGGACAAGCATATTAAAAAAATCAAGCCTCTTTATGACGAGCTGAGAAGCGACGACGATTTGATAATTACCGCATCGCCCGATTTCACTATAGACGAGGTGTGTAAAAGACTCGGTATTAAAAGAGCTCTGACATCGCGGGTGAATAAGGAAAGCGGAAAAATCGAGTTCGTAAATATCCGCGAGAATAAAATAAAAGCGTTCAGAGAGGAATACGGCGCCGCGGAAATTGAGAATTTCTATACCGATTCCCCCGTTAACGACGCTCCGCTCATTGAGCTTGCAAAGCACGCGTATCAGGTTAAGGGAAATAAAATAATACGCATAAAGTAGGCAATTCATATTGCCTATTTTATTTTTTAATGCTATAATCAAAATGGATTATTTTATTTAGGAGAAGCAGCGTGAAAAACGAAGATATAAAAACAAACGACAACCTCGTTATCGGGCGTAACGCGGTAATAGAGCTCCTTAAAAGCGAGCGCGAAATCGAAAACGTTATGGTTGCAAAGGGCGAGCGCGAGGGCTCAATAAGCAGAATTCTCGCTCTGTGCCGCGATAAAGGGATAACCGTTAAAACCGTCGATAAAAGAAAGCTTGACGCGCTGTGCGCCGGCGCTAACCATCAGGGCGTTGCGGCAAACACCTCGGCTCATGAATACTCAACCGTAGAGGAAATTCTTGCTTTCGCAGAGGAAAAAGGCGAACCGCCGTTTCTTATTATCTGCGACGAAATCGAGGACAGCCATAATCTCGGCGCGATAATAAGGACCGCCGAAGCGTGCGGCGTTCACGGAATAATTATTCCTAAAAGACGCGGCGTAGGGCTTAACTTCGTCGTATCTAAAACCTCGTGCGGAGCGCTTGAATATATGAAGGTCGCGAGAGTTACAAATCTCGCTCAGACGATAGACGAATTAAAAAAGAAAAATATATGGATTTATGCGGCTGATATGGACGGTCAGCGCTGGGATAAAACCGACTATTCGGGCGGCGCCGCGCTTGTAATCGGCAGCGAGGGAAAGGGCGTCGGAAGACTCGTTAAGGAAAAATGCGACGTTACCGTAAGCCTGCCTATGCTCGGCAGGGTTAACTCCCTTAACGCCTCGGTAGCCGCCGGAATAATAATGTACGAAATAGCAAGACAGAGACTGAGCTGATAACTACTGTACGAGAGATGATAAGATGAGTGAGAATAACAAGCTGTCAATAGACGAAATCATCCGAAGGGCTGAGGAAATCAAGGCTGAGGCACAGCGTCATATCGACTCCGCGGAAAAGAGCCTTTCCGACAAGGAAAAAGCAAAATCCGAGCAGAAGGAAATCGTAATCGACGAGGCTGAGCACGAAAAAAGGGTTGCCGACGCGGTAAACTTTTTCGAGCCCGAGGAGGACGTAAAGGAGTACACTCCCGCAAAGAAAGAGGAGGTACGCGCCTTTATCCCCAGGAAGAAAAAAGAATATAAAAACGAAAACGACGACGATATTAAAATCGTCCCCGTGCCTTTTGAAAACGCTGACGGCGACGCGCCTGCCGTTTCGGCTGCTGACGGAAAGACAAAGCCCGTAAGCCTTGTCGAAGAGGAGGCTGCGCCTGCGGCTGACGACGGAAAAACAAAGGTCGTCGAGGAAAAAACCGCCGTATTCGTAACAAGCGTTACCGACGACGGCGGAAACGAGGACGGGCTTGAGCAAATACCGACTATCGTTTCAAAGGACGCGCTCGTCAGCGCTTTCAACGCAGAAGCCGAAAACGATTTCGAGGAGGAATCGGGCGTTCAGATAACCTTTGAGGGATTCGACGAGGAAACCGACGAGGTTGAAACCGTAAACGAAGAGGACGTTGAACGCGAGCTCGAGGAAAAGCGAAGAGAAACGATAAAGAACTTCCGTATTTTCGACCCGGAAAAAACGGACGAGTCGCTCGGCAGCGATTCCGATATCAAGACGGATTTTGTCGACCCCGACGAAAGCGAAAGCTTTATAAAAACGCTGATTGCTGATAAAAAGAAAACGCGTATAAGAGTTCTTCTTACGGGTATAATCGGAGGTATTCTTCTCATTCTGACCGAGCTCGGCGCCCAGTCCGCGCTTCCGACAGCGTTCTCGTCGCCTAAGCTGTATTATTTCGCTATCGTTCTCTATGCGGCGGTTATGATTATTAACTATAACGTGTTCTTCCGCGGACTCAATCTGAAAAAGCCACGGAATTTTGACCTGCCCGTAAGCGTCGGCGCGATTATTATACTTGTTCACACCCTGGCTCTTGCTGTAAGCGGCAGCTTCAGAATAGACAACGGCGTGCTTCTCGCGGCGGCAGGCGTTTACGCAATGTGTATGAGTCAGCTCGGCAAGCTGAAAATGATGTCGAGAATTGTCGACAATTTCAGCTTTATCACATCGCAGGGCGATAAGTACACGCTTGAAAATATAACCAACGCCGTCGACGCGGAGATTATCAGCCGCGGTATGCTCGACGAGGAGCCGAGGCTTAAAATGAGCGTAAAAACCGATTTTCCGACTCATTTCCTTGAGATTTCCTGTAAGCGGGAGCCCGCCGACAGATTTTCCAACAGAATTTTTATTGCGGATATTATCCTTTGCGCCGCTCTTTTCGTCGCCATAGAAATTATCACCCGCGAATACACTACCGCGCTCAACGCGGCGGTCTGCGCGCTCGCGATATCGCTTCCCTGCTCGGCGCTTACGCTTACCAACTCCCAGCTCTGCGATATTTCCGCGCAGCTTAAGCATTACGGCTCGAGGGTATGCGGCTTCGAGGGAGCCGTTATGGCAAGCGACGCCAACGCGATAGTTATGGAGGCGGCTGACCTTTTCGGTAAGGAAAACTGCGGACTTCACGGAATAAAAACCTTTAACGACGAAAAGGTTGACGACGCTATTATTAATACTGCCGCTGTAATTATTCAGACCAAGAGCCCGCTTCGCTACGTTTTCGACGACGTAATTATCGGTCAGCAGTCTATTCTCCCGCCCGTTACCGACGTAACCTATGAGGAGCGCCTTGGTACCTCGGCGTGGATATATAATAAAAAAGTTCTCGTCGGAACGCGGGAGCTTCTCCGCGCCCACGACGTAAAGCCGCCCGAGGAAAGCTTTGAAATGCGCTTTACAAGACGCGGACGCAAAGCGCTCTATCTCGCGGTTGACGGAAAGCTTATCGCTATGTTCATAGTGAGCTACTCCGCCGATAAGCTCCTTCGGCGCGAGCTGAGAAAGCTTGAAAAAAGCGATATGTGCATTATCGTGAAAAGCGCCGACCCGTATATAACCGAGGAAAGCCTTTCCGAGCTTTTCGACCTTCCCGCAGGCTTTATAAGGGTAATGAATTATTCGTCCGCCCGCGCTTACGATAAGTATTCGGGTATGGAGGTTAAAGACTCTCCCGCCTACGTTGTTCACAGCGGAACGGCGCTCGGACTTCTCGGCGCAATGCGCGGAGCGGAAATAATAGTCGGCTCACGCGGACTTATAAGCTTTCTGTGTACCTTCGGAAGCATTTTCGGTCTTACGGCTATCGCCGTTCTTTCCGTACTCGGCGCGTTTACTCAGATTAGCGCGCTCGGAATCCTTATATTCCAGGCAATCTGGACCGCCTTTGTATATATTGTAATTAAGCTTAAGGGACTCGGTCTCTGACGTTAAACCCCCGTACCGTCGGGGGTTGTTTTTTTACATTTTTCTTTAAGGCGCGTTTATCGCCTGTTGCTTCAATAAAATTTACGGCGTTATATAATAATCGCAACAATATTTTTGCTATATTTATAAATCGCTTTACTTATTCTTGCGTTTTGCTTATAATAAAGTTGATACGGAGGTGACGCTGTGGATTCGCTTGACTATAAGATTCTTGAATGTCTTAAGGACAACGCAAGAGTGAACGCTACCGCAATCGGCGCGAAAATCAATCTTTCCACCTCGGCGGTAATTGAGAGAATCAAAAAGCTTGAAAGCACGGGAATTCTTAAAAAATATACAATCCTCGTTGACCACAAGCTTCTCGGGCGCGAGCTCACCGCGTTTATCTACGTAAGGCTTGACCACCCTAAGTATTATGAAAACTTCGTAGAGGTTGTAAAGAATAACGATTCGGTCGCGGAATGTTATTATATCGCAGGCGATTTCGACTTCATTTTAAAGGTAATAACAAAAACCGGCCACACGCTTGAGGACGTGCTTAACAGCATTAAATCCATTAACGGCGTATCACTTACAAGAACCTCTGTCGTACTGTCAACTAACAAGCACGATATATGTCTGCTTGAAGAAAAATAAAATTTAAGAAAGGACTTGAAAATTATGGTAGTAGGTATTCCGAGAGAAATTATGCACGGTGAGGGACGAGTTTCCGCAATTCCCGAAACGGTCGCAAAGCTTAAGGCTGACGGCTTTGACGTTCTTGTTGAAAAGAACGCAGGCGCAGAGGCGTTCTTCGCAGACGGCGAATACGCTGCGGCGGGCGCTGAAATCGTTGACGACGTAGCGGCGCTTTATGAGAGAAGCGACATCATACTCAAGGTTAAGGAGCCTCTTTTCAACGACGAAAAGGGCGTTCACGAAATTGAAATGATGCACAGCGGTCAATATCTTATCACCTTTATTCACCCCGCTTCCCCCGTTAATCACGAGATGGTTAAAAAGATGGCGGCTAAGGGCGTTATCAGCTTAACGCTTGACGGCGTTCCGCGTATTTCAAGAGCACAGAATCTTGACGCGCTTACCTCGATGAGCACCTGCGCGGGCTATAAGGGAATTCTTATGGCAGCTAACGACCTTGCTAAGTTCATTCCTCAGATATTCTGTGCCGTAGGCGTTATTAAGCCCTGTAACGCGCTTGTAATCGGTACGGGCGTTGCAGGTCTCCAGGCTATCGCAACGGCTAAAAGACTCGGCGCGGTTACTTACGCGGCTGATATCCGTCCCGCAGCGGCAGAGCAGGCTATGAGCCTCGGCGCAAAGATTGTTGATACAGGCGTTTCCTCCGACGTAGCAGTCGGTCAGGGCGGCTATGCGAACGCGCTCAGCGAAGAGTGGATTCTTAAAGAGAGAGAAGCTCTTAAGGAAACGGTTAAGGATATGGATATTATCTTCTGCTCCGCTCTCGTTCCCTCAAAGCTCGCTCCGGTTATCATTACCGAAGAGATGGTTAAGTCAATGAAGCCCGGCTCCGTTATCGTCGATATCTCTATCGACCAGGGCGGTAACTGCGAATGCACGGTTCCCGGCGAAACGGCAGTTAAGCACGGCGTAACCATCGAGGGCATTAAGAATATCCCCGGTATGCTTCCCACAAGCTCAACCTGGATGTTTGCAAACAATATCTACAACCTTGTTAAATATCTTACAAAGGACGGAAAGCTTGTTCTTGATATGAACGACGAGATTGTTCAGGGCATCCTTACTACAATCGACGGCAAGCTTGTTCATAAGGGAGCTCTTGAGGCTATGAGCAAATAAGGAGAAAAATAATGCCACACATTGTTTTAATTATAGTATTTCTTGTTGCTACGGTAGTCGGCTACTTTATTATCAATAACGTACCGTCTCTTCTTCATACTCCGCTTATGTCGGGTATGAACGCCCTCTCGGGCATTACCGTTCTCGGTGCGCTTACCGTTACGGCGGTCGCGCTTAAGGACAAGAGCGCGGTACTCAGCACAATCCTCGGCATTATCGCGATAATCTTCGCGGTTATCAATGTAGCAGGCGGCTTCGGCATCACCGCGAGAATGCTTAAGATGTTCAAAAAGAAAGAGGGGGATGACGAATGATGACAGGCTTAATCCCCAACACCGTATTCTATATTATCAGCGGCGTTCTCGTTCTCGGCGTGCTTATCGGTCTTTCTCTTATGAGCAAGCCGAAAACCGCACGCGCAGGTAATGCCTTAAGCGCGGCTTCCGCGGTAATCGCAATCGCGGTTACTATGTATAACTACGAAATCCTAACCGCTCCGTTTATCTGGGGCGCAATAGCGGTAGGTATAGTTTTCAGTCTTATAATTATCTTTAAGGTTAAAATGATTCAGATGCCTCAGCTCGTTGCCCTTTTAAACGGCTTCGGCGGACTTTCAAGCGCGCTTGTCGCGGTGCTTTCACACCGTCAGGCTGAGGATAAGTTCTCGTCCTACGCTGCGCTTATTGCGCTCGTCATCGGCTTTGTAACCTTTACCGGAAGCCTTGTCGCTGCGGGAAAGCTTGCGAAACTTCTTCCCCAGAAGCCCGTGGTCGTTAAGGGACATACCGCTATTATCGTTATAACCCTTATTCTTACGGTTCTCGCCGTTATCGTTGACGCTGATTTATGGGTAGTCGCTTTACTCGCGGCTGAATTCGGAATTATGTTCTCTATCCGCGTCGGCGGCGCAGATATGCCGATTACGATTTCGCTTCTCAACTCGCTCAGCGGCGTTGCGGGCGGTATCGCGGGTATTGCCGTGGGCGACGTTATGCTCGTTGCTATCGGCGGCATCGTAGGCGCTTCGGGACTTCTCCTTACCCAGATTATGTGTAAGGCTATGAACAGAAAGCTTATAAACATTCTTCTCGGAAGCACTTCGGTAAAAGCCGTTAAGGAAACAGCTCCCGAGGCAGATGCCGAAGAGGCCGCCACAGAGGCGGAAACCGAAGAGGAGCCGGAAGCTGAGGCCGAAGCGCAGGAGACCGAAGAGGAAAAGTCCGAGCTTACTCCTTCCGAAATTCTCGGTAACGTAAGCAAGGTAATAATCATTCCCGGCTACGGTATGGCTCTCGCTCAGGCACAGAGTAAGGTAAAAATGCTCGCTGATAAGCTTGAGGAAAAGGGCGCCGACGTTAAGTTCGCAATTCATCCCGTTGCGGGAAGAATGCCCGGCCACATGAACGTCCTTCTCTGCGAGGTCGACGTTCCCTACGATAAGCTTTACGAAATGGACGTTATAAATCCCGAGTTCGCCGACTGCGACGCCGTAATCGTTGTAGGCGCTAACGACGTTATTAACCCCGCCGCTAATACGGCTGAGGGAACGCCGATTTACGGAATGCCCGTTCTCGACGCCGCGGCGGCAAAGAACGTAATTATCTGTAACTTCGACGAAAATCCGGGTTACGCGGGCGTACCGAATCCGCTTTATAAGATGGATAATACGCTCCTGCTTCTCGGCGACGCAAAGGAAACCGTTCAGACCTTAATCGACAGCTTTTAAAATGAATAATGAAAAGGCTTCGCCCCGAGGCGAAGCTTTTTTCTTTTCCCGCGTTTCGCGCTTATGACGAATTTGCTCTTAAATTAAAACTGTGATATAATGAAACAGGTAATCCGGATAATTGAGGTGATTCACGGTGAGCGTTAACAGAGAAATCGCTTTTGAGGGTTTGTTACTTAAAGCAATCAGTCCGCTGCCTTATGAAAAAGCGCAGAGATTTATAGGCCCTCTCTCAACAAAGGCAATGGGTCTTTTACCGCTGAAAAGTCTGAACTGCAAAAAAATAAAAATCGAACGCGGCGACGGAAGCGCCTTCAGAGCCTGCGTAATGAGAGGCAAAAAAACCGAGGGTAAAACGATAGGCGTGTTGTGGCTTCACGGCGGCGGCTATTCCTTAGGCGCTCCCGAAATGGCAATTATGTCGTTCCCGAGGCAGTTAATAAACAACTGCAACTGCGTCGTTGTATCCCCCGATTATACCCTCTCCTCCGTAAAGCCGTACCCGGCAGCGCTCAACGACGCCTTCACCGCCCTTCTGTGGCTGAAAGAAAACCGTAAGGCGCTCGGAATAACGTGCGAAAAGCTCGTCGTAGGCGGCGAAAGCGCAGGCGGCGGACTTACCGCCGCGCTGTGTATATTCGCAAGAGATAAGGGCGAGGACTGTATCGGCTTACAAATACCGCTTTACCCGATGCTTGACGACAGGGTCACCGAAAGCTCAAAGCACAACACCGCTCCCGTATGGAACACAAAAGCAAACAAGTCGGCGTGGAGAATCTACCTCGGCGACAGCGTAATGAATAACGGCGTTTCGCCTTACGCGGCGCCCGCAAGAGAAACGGACTTCGGGGGATTGCCGCCGGCAATATCCTTTATTGGAACGGAAGAACCGTTTTATGACGAGACGCTTGCCTTTTTTGAAAAGCTCAGAAACGCGGGAGTTGACGCCGCGCTTAAGGAATACAAGGGCGGATACCACGCCTTTGATATGCTCGCACCGTACGCCTCTATCAGCAAGGACGCGAACAGGTATTTACTTGCTCAGTATTTAAAATTTACAGAAAAGTATATTCTTGATTAACAAACGGGATTAACGGAGTGTTAAATATGAATTATAAAGTAATCGACAGAGAAGCGTATTACCGCAGCGGAGCATACCGTCGCTTTACCGAGGACTGCAGGTGTTCCGTTTCCATGACGGCACGGATTGACGTTACCCGGCTTGCCGAATACTCAAAGAAAACGGACTCGAAATTCTATATAAATTTCCTTTATATTCTGTCAAAGGTATTGAACTCCCGCGACGACTATAAAATGGATTATTGGTATAATACCGATAAATTAGTCTGCTACGACGTTATTAATCCTACGCATTACGTTTTCCACGAGGATACCCAAACCTGCACGCCCGTTTACTCCGAATACTGCGAGGATTACGATACCTTTTATAAGAACGCCCTGAGGGATACCGAAAAAGCAAAAGAAACGCGGGAATTCGGTCTTGACGACGAGAATCATCCGAACTGGTTCGACGCTTCCTATATTTCATGGCTCTCGTATGATTCGCTTAACGTAGAGCTTCCCGACGGATACTTGTATTTTCCGCCTATTGTGACCTGGGGAAAATACCGCAAAGAGGGCGAAAATCTTATGATGCCCGTCACCGTACGACTGAATCACGCGATAGCCGACGGCTTTCTTGTCGCCAACGTATTCCGCCTTCTTGAGCAGGAAATCAAAGCCTTTACAGGCGTTTCATAAACATATCGCGATAATAAAAAGCGGATGACCTTTCATCCGCTTTTTTGTGCGCCGTTTATTCTATAGTTTCGATAAGAAAGCTTACGGGACGGAACCCGTCGTTACAGGAAAGCATAGCGCTTTTCGGGTTTTTCATCCAGCCGTCGTAAAAGTTCTCTCCGCCGTGGGCAAGAGTCATAACAAACGGCGAAAGGCTCTCCCACGCGCTTTCGCAAAAGCCGTCGGGACGCCTTGCGTCCTTTGAAATAAATATATCGCCGATGTTCATATCGCACGCGTGCTCAATCGGGTTTTCGTATTTTTTAATGAGGTCGTCGTGTACCGTCCGCCTCATAACCGTAATTCTTACGTTATTCATAACGTTCTCTCTCCTTTGTATAACCGTTCGGAATTAAGTCCTGTTGTTATACAAGATATTTTTTGTCGATTGTGCTGTTAAAATAGTTAATGATATTTTCAGCGGCGAGATTGTTCATTTCAATAAAATTGTTCTTCGTAAACGGTGCGGTGTGCGGCGTTAAAAGGATATTGTCAACTCCGCGCAACACGGAATCGGTACACGGCTCCTTTTCAAAAACGTCAACAGCAGCGCCTTTTATTATGCCGCTTTCTACCGCGTTTTTAAGCGCCTCGGCGTCGACTGTTCCCGAGCGCGCAACGTTTATCAGAACTGCGGTGCTTTTCATTTCTTTAAGCGCGTTTTCATCAATAAGTCCTCTCGTTTCCTCCGTCAGCGGAAGCGCAAGAACGACGTAATCGCTCTGTTTTAAAAGCTCGTCTAAAGGTGTAAACGCGTAGCTGAGTGCGGGCTTCGGAGTTTTACAGTAATACATAACGCTCATACCGAAGGCTTCCGCCTTCTTTGCAAGCGCCTGTCCGATTTCACCGAAGCCGATAATTCCGAGGCGCTTTTTGTCCGTTCCCTCGGTCATAATCCTGTTCCATCTGCCCTGCTGCATATCGCCGTTAAGGGCGTGAATCTGTCTTGCAAAGTAAAGGATATACGCCATTACCTGCTCGGAAACTGCGTTTCCTACCGCGCCGACGGTTCTCGCAAGCGCAATATTTAAGTCGCGGCACGCCGCTGAGTCAATGTAATCGTATCCGACTCCTCTTACCGAAACGAGCTTCAGCCTTCCGCATTTTTCAAGCAGCTGCCTGCTCATAGGCTCAAAGGCGTTGATTACCGCGTCGGCGTCGCGTATCTCGTTAAAATAATCGGTTTCAGACGATATATTCTTATCCGTTATATCTAAAACCTCAAAGCCGTTTGCACGCAAAAGCTCCGCAGCGTTACATCCATCGAAGAAAAAATTGCGCGCCGAAATAACTACCTTCATAAAACCACCTTACAAACAAAACGCAAAGCCGACCTTCCGACATTGCGTTTTGCTGTCAATTAATTATTCCCGCTCATAGAAATTCGCTTGATTATTATAGTAAAATCTTTAAGTGTAAAGTTTTTACTGTAATTTTTTGCACCTGTTTTACACACTTTTTCTCTTTTTCAAACTTTTCAGAGTCAAAACAGCGTCACGGATTTGGAAAGTTAGTTCGTTTATCATTTGTACAGTCATATTATATCACAAACCAATCGAAAACACAAGATATGAACCTATTAGAAACAGACAATAAAGATTTAGAATCAGCATATAAAAGTAAGCATTTTACCTTTGATGATAACAGTATTAACAATCCAATTGCCGATGACTTGAAAGAATGGAAGAGAAAAGCAATTCAACTCAAGAATAGCGATATCACCTTTAATGAGTATATGGAATGGAAGCTCCGCAGCAGAAGAAACACACGAGGAACTCAAAAAGCTTCGTGAGAAGAGAAAAGCAGATAATAAATAAAGACTTATCCTCTGTCATTGGCAGAGGATTTTGTTTGAGGCTTCATTCAACCGTTGGTTGAAAGTTTTTCAAGAATCGGGTTATTGCGTTCAAAGCTGATATGCGTTAAGATGAAATCAGACGGTACCGCCAATATAATTTGAGGTGATAAAATGAATATTTATTTCAGCGAAAACATTAAACGCTTGCGCAAGGAGCGTGAGTTAACGCAGGAGGCGCTTGCCGATTTCCTCGGCGTTTCTTTTCAGGCAGTCAGCAAATGGGAACGCGGCGAAAGTTATCCGGATATTGAAATGTTGCCAGAAATTGCGGTATATTTCGGCGTTTCCGTGGATGAATTGCTCGGCGTTAACCGTGCTCAAAACGAACAAGAAATACTCAGCATAATTGAAGAATATGACAATCTTACGGATTCCGCAACAAAGCACGAAATCATTATGGATGCAAAGGAAAAGTACCCAAATGATTTCCGTATTCAACTGCGGTATATGGCAGATTTGGCGTTTCGGAACAACGGCAGGGATTTCAAAGAGCAGTTACCGAAAATCAAGGCAATTTATACTAATATTCAGAACAACTGCCGGATTGATACAATCCGTATATG
>JAILGO010000077.1 GCA_024696725.1 Eubacterium sp.
AAACACGTAAAAAGGTGCTCTGCAATAGGAGCAAATGCCCTTTACCTCGGGGTGATTCTTATCTCCCGCGATTAAAACGGGCACGTTTTCGGGCAGCTTTTTAACAATATTATGGATTTTAGTAACGAACGGGCAGGTAGCGTTTACGTACTTTATGCCTCGCGTTTCCGCCTCGTCGATTACCTCCTTTTCGACGCCGTGAGTCCTTATAACGAGCACAAAGCCCTCGGGACATTCCTCGGGCTTTTCTATTATTTTAACTCCCCTTTTCTCTAAATCCGAGACGAGCTGGGAATTGTGTATAATAGGACCGAGAGTACAGACTCTCTCTCCCTTTTCAAGAAGCTCGTAAACAAGATTTACCGCACGGTCTACGCCGAAGCAGAAGCCTGCGGTTTTAGCAAGCTTAATTTCCATTTAGCTCCTTCTCTCTCATATCGGCTATGGTTTCCATAACCTTATTGGCGGCGGCTTTATACTCGTCTTTGCTAACCTCGTCCTTATCGAGTCCGAGGTCGGAAAGAGTAAGCGGTTTACCGTATACTACGGTAAGCTTTTCACCGCGCTTAATCTTGTTTTTACAGCAGATTGCGACGGGCAGAACGCTTGCGCCGGTATGGTGAGCGAACATTGCTATTCCCGCCTTCGCCTGCTGAGGCACGCCGTTTTTATCCTTAATTCTTTTTCCCTCGGGACAGACCGCGAGAACGTGGTTTTCTTTAATTATCTTTTCGGCGTATTCAATCGCCGTTCTGTCGCCCTGGCCGCGCTTTACGGGGAAGCCGTAAAGATGGGTAATAACCCACGCAACGACGGGGTTTTTAAAAAGCTCCGCCTTAGCTATGAAATGAAGAGCGGGCATATTATCGCCGAGCGCAACGAACACGGGGTCGAGCGCGCAGGTATGATTAATCCCCACAATATAGTGCTTATCCTTCGGAACGTTTTCAAGTCCCTTATACGTGATATGATAAAGCTTTCTGAACGCCGGACCGAAAACCTTAACGGCAAAGCGGTAGAATTTATAATGGGGAACGGTTGAATAATCGAATTCTTTCATTATTTTGTGTTCTCCTTAATGATATTTACTACCGCGGCGATTGACTCCTCAAGGTTAAGCTCTGAGGTATCGCACATAACGCTGTCCTCGCTCGGCTTCAGCGGTGCGATTTCTCTGTGTGAATCCTGATAATCGCGCTGATTCACGTCGTTAAGAACGTCCTCGTACATTACGCTTTCGCCCTTTTCGATAAGCTCCTTATATCTTCTCTGAGCGCGGCATTCGGGAGAAGCGAAAAGGAAGATTTTTACGTCCGCATTCGGAAGGACGACAGTAGCGATATCGCGTCCGTCCATAATAACGTTATTCTTTCTTGCGATTTCACGCTGTAATTCAAGAAGGAATTCGCGTACCTTCGGGATAGCGGAAACGTTACTTGCGCCCATAGAAATTTCGGGAGTTCTTATGTAAGCCGAAACCTCCTCACCGTTAAGATAAACCTTCTGGACTCCGTCCTCGAAGCCGAGCTCGACCTTAGTGTCGGCAAGCATTTCAATTATCTTTTCGTTATCTTCTATTACGCCCTTCCTCACTGCGTTAAGAGCGATAGTTCTGTAAAGAGCGCCGGTATCAACATAGATAAAGCCGAGCTCCTTAGCGGCAGCCTTGGCTACTGTGCTTTTACCTGCGCCCGCAGGTCCGTCAATAGCAACATTAATCATAGTTTTTCTCCTCTAAATATTATTTCCGCAGAGGTAACCCGTCGAGAACGCAATCTGAAGGTTAAAGCCTCCCGTGTACGCGTCGACGTCGATTACCTCGCCGGCAAAATACAGATTAGGTATGAGCTTCGAGCCCATTGTTTTCGGATTGATTTCCTTAACGCTTACTCCGCCCGAGGTGATTATCGCTTCCTCAATCGGACGGAAACCCGTTATATTGAGCCTTATTCCCTTTAAAAGCTCTGCAAACGCAAGCCTCTGCTCTCTTGTTATCTGATTGCATTTCAGCGAGGGCTCAATCTTCGACAGTCTTACAATAACGGGAATGAGCTTATTAGGCAAGAGTTTTGAAAGAGAATTTATAAAATCTTTATTATTGTTTTCGGCAAATTCCCGCTGAAGCCTTTTATCAAGCGTCTGAATATCGAGAGCGGGCTTAAGGTCAATAACCGCGGTATACTGTCCCTTCTCGGGCTCGCGCAGATGGGCGGACGCCGAGAGGACGATAGGTCCGCTTATGCCGTAATGGGTAAACAGCATTTCGCCCTGAGAGGAATAGACCGCTTTTCCGTTTTCAAGCACGGTAAGGGATACGTTTTTAAGCGACAATCCCTGAAGGCGCGGTATAAAATTATTATCCGCAACGAGCGGTACAAGCGAAGGACGAAGCGGCGTTACGGTATGGCCTGCGCTTTTCGCGAGAGCGTAGCCGTCGCCCGTCGAGCCCGTCAGCGGATAAGACGCGCCGCCCGTACAGATTGCGAAGGCGTCGGCTTCAAGCCTTTCGCCGTTTTCAAGAATTACAGCGGAAATTCTTTCGCCGTCAAAATCAAATGCGCTTACGGTACCCTGCATAAAACGGGCGCCGCTTTTCTTCGCGTTATTAACAAATGCGTCGACTATATCGACCGCCATATCGCTTTCGGGAAAGACGCGGTTTCCGCGCTCAATCTTAGTAGGCACGCCCTGCGCCTCAACGAGCGCGATAGTATCGTAAGGCATAAAGGCTGAAAAGGCGCTATAGAGAAAACGCGGATTGGTCGGCACGTTTTCTATAAGCCCGTCAAGCTCAAACGTCGCGTTGGTAACGTTACATCTGCCCTTGCCCGTTATCATCATTTTCCGCGCGGGACGCGGCATTTTTTCGATAACGAGCGTATCGTTTCCGCGCTTTGCGCTCTCTGCCGCGGCAACAAGTCCCGAGGCGCCGCCGCCGATAATTATTACTTTTCTTTTCATTGTTCCTCGTTTTCGGAAATGAACAGGCTCAGCTCCTCCCATTCGTTATAAAGAGCGTCGCGTGTTTTGGTTTTTTCCTCAAGCTCAGCCGTGAGCTTAAGAAGCGTTTCATAATCGCTTTCGGCGAGCGCGGCTTCAATTTCCGCTATCTCTGCTTCAAGCGCTTCAATTTCGTCCTCGCATTTTTTCAGGCGCGATTTAGCCTTACGCAGAGCCGCCGCCTGCTCCTTACGGAGCTTATATTCGTTAACCTTGACCGGCGCCTCCTTCTCAGCCGAAGCAGTAACGGAGATATTCGCCTTCTTTTCAAGGTATTCGTCGTAATTTCCGAGGTATTCGTTAACTCCCGTCGGGGTGAGCTCAAGTATTCTCGTAGCGAGCTTATTGATAAAATATCTGTCGTGCGACACAATCAGAAGCGTGCCGTTATAATCAAGCAGGGTTTTTTCAAGCTCTTCGCGCGAAAACGCGTCGAGGTGGTTCGTCGGCTCGTCGAGTAAAAGAAAATTGAATTTTCCGAGCATAAGCTTTAAAAGCGCAACCCTTGCCCTTTCGCCGCCCGAGCAGTCGGACAGGAGCTTAAACACGTCGTCGCCTTTAAAGAGAAACGCCGCGAGCGCGCTTCTTACAGAGGTTTCCGTCATATACGGGAAGCTGTGCCAGATTTCCTCAAGAGCGGTGTTTTTAAGATTAAGCTTCGCCTGAACCTGGTCAAAGTAGCCCGTGAAAACGTTAGCGCCGAACTTAAAGCTTCCGCCGTCGGAGAAATAATCCTGCATAAGAATTTTTAAAAGCGTCGTTTTTCCGCAGCCGTTATCGCCGAGGAGGAAAACTCTCTCCCGCTTCATAACCTTAAGACTTACGTTTTCAAAGACGCGCTTTTTATCGAAGCTCTTTGAAAGGTCCGTTACGGTCAGGACCTCCTCGCCGCTTTCAGCCCTCGGAGTAAAATCAAAACGGATTTTAGACACCTTTCTGTCGGGAACGACGAGCTGTGCCTTTATACGCTCAATTACCTTTTCCTTACTTTCGGCGGTCTTTATATTCTTCTCACGGTTCCATTGGCGCTGCTGGGCGATAATGCCCTCGAGGCGCTCAATTTCCCTCATATCGTTTTCGTACTTTTCCTCAATCGCCTTCTGCTCGGCTTCCTTTTTCTTAAGAAATTCCGAGTAATTACCGCGGTAGCTGCGGCATTTTCCGTTTTCAATCTCAACGGTTTTATCGGTTATTTTATCGAGAAAATATCTATCGTGGCTGACAATCAGACACGCGCCCGAAAAGTCCTTTAAAAAGCCCTCGAGCCACTCAACCGCCCTGATGTCGAGATGGTTCGTCGGCTCGTCGAGGAGGAGAAAATCAGCCCTTGAAAGCAAAAGCTTTGCGAGTATAAGCTTAGAGCGCTGACCGCCCGAAAGCTTCGAGGTCGGCTTATCGAAATCGCTCTCCTCAAAGCCGAGACCGATAAGCGCGGCGCGTGTTCTGCTTTTATACGTCAGTCCGCCGTCGCGGTTGAATATATCGTTAAGCCTGTCCTGTCTTTCAATCAGCTCGTTCTGATTTTCTGCGCCCTGAGTGAGTTGACGGGAGAGCACTTCAAGCTCCTTTTCAATTTCAGCCAAATCGGAAAAGACGGAAATAAGCTCTCCGTAGACCGTTCTGTTTTCGGAGCAGGTGTGCTGCTCCATATACCCGAGGGTTGCGTTTCTTGAAACGAAGCAGTTGCCCGCATCGGCTTCGTACTCGCCCGTTATAAGCTTAAAAAGCGAGGTTTTACCCGCGCCGTTAGCGCCGATAAGTCCGACCTTTTCCTTTTCCTTAACGTCAAAAGAAACGTCCTTAAAAAGCACGCTTTCACCGAAGGACAGTGTTAAATTCTGAACGTCAAGAACTGCCACGATATTCTCTCCCTGAAATTTTAGTCAATATATTTTACTACAAAATGTGTTGAAAGTGAAGAAAAATTTTGATATTATGTTAATAATATTTATTAAAGAGGTTTTGTTATGGAAATATTAAAGCTTAATCCCGTATTCAAGGACTACATCTGGGGCGGTAACCGCTTAAAAGACGATTTCGGCTTCAGCACGGGCTTTGATAAAACCGCCGAGGGCTGGATGCTCGCCTGTCACAGAGACGGAATGAACACCGTCGACGGCGGAAGCTACGACGGAAAGCCGCTCGGCGATATTGTTGACGGAATTTCGGGAACGAACGCAAAGCGCTTCCCCTACTTTCCCGTTTTAATCAAGCTTATTGACGCTTACGATAATCTTTCCGTTCAGGTTCATCCCGACGACGGATACGCGCGACGCGTTGAAAATGAATTCGGCAAAACGGAGATGTGGTACGTTCTCGACGCGCTTGAAGGCGCTGAGCTTATCTACGGCTTTAAGGAAAAAATCACAAAGGAGCAGTTCAGAGAGGCGATAGAGAACAACACCCTGCTCGACAGGCTGAACAGGGTTAAGGTTAAAAAGGGCGACCTTTTCTTTATAGAAGCAGGCACGGTACACGCTATCGGAAAAGGAGCGCTCATAGCTGAAATTCAGCAGAATTCAAACTGTACCTACCGCGTTTACGATTACGGAAGAGTCGGCAAGGACGGCAAGCCGCGCGAGCTGCATATAGACAAGGCGGTCGATGTTTCCGTAACCGAGCCGCCGAAATACGATATTAAGCCGCTCGGTGAGGAGATTCAAAAGGACGGTTACATATCGCAGGCTCTCGCAAGCTGTAAGCTTTTCACGGTTAACAGATATAAAACCGAAAAAAGCGTTACGCTTTGCGCCGACGAAAAGAGCTTTAACCACGTTCTCGTTATTGACGGAAGCGGCGAAATCAACGGAAGAAAAGCGGAAAAGGGCGATTCCTTCTTCGTTCCCGCAGGCTTCGGAGAATATACGTTAAGCGGAAGTCTTGAAGTTATAATTACAATGATTTAGAATAAAAATCACTCCTTCGGTAAACACTATACCTAAAGGAGTGATTTTATTATGAAAACAGCAAACAGAGTCGCGCTGATACTTAATATTATCGGCGGAATCAACTGGGGCTTAATCGGTCTTTTCAAGTTCGACCTCGTAGCGTGGATATTCGGCGGTCAGGACGCCGTAGTTTCAAGAATTATCTATACGCTCGTCGGAATTGCGGCGGCATGGTGTATCGCCCTTCTTTTCAGACCGAGAGAATTAAATGATTAAAACGCTGTACGGGCGGGTCTTTGTACCCGCCCGATTTTATTTTGCACCTTTTTTAAGATTGCATTCGCGGCAAAGCATCTGGCAATTTTCAGGCGTTGTATGACCGCCCTTGCTCCAAGGCTTTATATGGTCTGCGTGCATTTCATCAAACTCAAATTCCTCACCGCATATTGTGCATTTATGGTTTTGCTTTTCATAAGCAGAAAGCGCGTCGCGGCGGTCAAAGGCTCTGATGCTCAGTTTCCTTTCATTACCGGTAAGCAGATACTCATAAATACCGCTTTTTTTGGTTACATCCTCATCCCCGAGCAAACGTTGGATTTCACTTTCAAGAGCTTTCGGGTCAAGGTCGGTTCTGCTGCCGTGGGCGTTAAAGAACAGTCCCCAAGGCAAGCCCTTCATCTCTTTTCTGGTTTTGGGGAAAATTGCCTGAATCCAGTCAATTACCGAA